>JBIOID010000048.1:0-10680 GCA_044449585.1 Candidatus Limnocylindrales bacterium | reverse complement strand
GGGCGGGCACCGTATCGGGCGGCAGCTCGGTCGGCGCGCCCTGGCTCATCCCAGGAAGGCCAGGTGCAGGCCGAAGCCCTTCGCCAGCATCTGCACCGCCACCACGATCATCACCGGCACGAAGATGAGACGCACCTGCTGGTTCCGCAGGCGGACCAGCAGGCGCGCTCCCAGGAAGGCGCCGGTGAGCACCCCCAGCGCGACGGGCGCGGTCAGGCTCGCGTCCACATCGCCCCGGCCCAGGTAGATGCCGGCCGATGCGGCGGCCGTGACGCCGATCATGAAGTTGCTGGTGGCGGTCGAGACCTTCATGGGCAGGCGCATCACGCCGTCCATGGCCAGCACCTTGAGGACCCCGGCGCCGATGCCCAGCAGGCCCGAGAGGAACCCGGCGGCCAGCATCATCACGAAGCCCAGGCCGACGCGGCGCGCGGCGTAACGCACATCGCGGCCAAGGCTCCGATCCGGGTAGGCACCCGCCAGGCTGAGGGTGCGAGCGGCCCCGGACGCCGCCACCTCTGGCGGCAGCTCCTCGCCCAGGCGCGAGAGCTGCTGCACGGCCGAGACGACCAGCACGAACCCCAGCAGGATGTACAGCAACTGGGGCGCCACGATGGCTGCCGCCAGGGCCCCGCCGACGGCACCGGTGGTCGTCGCAACCTCGAGGAACATGCCCACGCGCAGGTTCGTCAGGTGATCTCGCACGTAGGCGACGGCCGCCCCGGAGCTGGTCGCGATGATGGACACGATGCTGGCCCCGATGGCCAACCGGATGTCGATCCCGAAGATCGTGGTCAGGGCGGGGATCACCAGGATGCCGCCGCCGACGCCGGCCAGCGCCCCGATGACGCCGGACAGGACGCTGATGCCGTAGAGCGCCAGGTCCGCGCCAGGCGTCATCGCGACCATCAGGTCAGCGCGTCCGGCGGCCCCGCGGCCTCGGCCAGAGGCGAATCCGCGGCCTCGGCCAGAGGCGAGTCCTCCGCATCGGCCGCTGGTGGTCCCTCCCCCGCCTCCCCCGCTTCGACGGCGCGTCGGTCGGCGACGGGCGATCGCAGGTGGTTGATGACGAGCAGCAGGAAGCCGGCAGCGGTCGCGCTCAAGCCCAGGATGATCGCCACCGGCAGGCCGAAGAAGGTGAAGTCGTAACTCAGGCGGAAGGTCTCGAGGGCCGTCCGCAGGAGGCCGTACCAGATCAGCCAGAACGCCAGCAGGTCGCCGTCGCGCAGTCGTGCCGACAGACGGGTCAGCAGGAACAGCGCGATCAGGCCCCCCAGGAACGTCATCGACGATTCGTAGAAGAAGAGCGGCTGGAAGCCGGCATCGATCGGGACGGGGACCTGGCCGGGCAGCAGGTTCGGGTCGCCCGGGCAGAGGTAGGCCGCGACACGATGCGCACAATCGATGCCGATGCCCCATGGCAGGTTGGTCGGCGGGCCGTACAGCTCCTGGTTGGCGAAGTTGCCCCAGCGCGCGATGGCCTGGCCGAAGAAGAGGGCCGGGATGGCCACGTCCACCCACGGCAGGAAGCGCTCGCCCTGCCGTCGGATGTAGATGAAGCCGCCGACCATGCCGCCGAAGACGCCGCCATAGAGCGCCAGGCCGCTGTAGGGCGGCAGGACGATCTTGAGCCAGTCGTCCTTGTACAGCTGCCACTGGTCGATGACGTGATAGAGGCGTGCGCCGATGACCCCGGCCACGATGACCCACAGGAGCGCGTCGCCGATATGGCGCGTGTCCAGGCCACGCAGCCGGGCGAGGCGGGCCGTCAACCACGCGCCGAAGCCGATGGCCACCGCGTAGCCCACGCCATACCAGGGGATGGCGACCGGACCGATCTGCAGGGCGATCGGGTCGCTCGGCGAGGGGATCACGCGTTGAGGATACGGCCCGGGGGCGGGCGACGGCGACGCCACGAGCAGGTGGCAACGAGGATCACATGATCACCGCGCGGCAGGCCACCCAGGCCACCTAGTAGACCCAGGGCACGAGGCGCTTCGTCCGCCGCTGGTAGTCAGCGTACGCCGGATGCGCCGCGACCAGCCACTCCTCCTCGCGCCTCGACTTACCGGCGAACAGGATGAAGAGGGCGCCGGCCGCCACGAGCGTGAGGGGCGAGCCCGCCACCAGGGCCCAGCCGATCGCGGCCAGCACCAGGCCGCTGTAGATGGGGTGGCGGATCAGGCGGTAGGCACCGGTCTCCACCAGGGCCGCCCCGACGATGGGTCGCGGGAACGGGCTGAGGCTGGCCCGCAGATCCCAGACGCCCCACAGGGCGACGAGCCCACCGGCAGCGATGCCCATGAGTCCCACACCGATCGCCACCGGACCCCAGGGGTCGGCCGTGCCATGGTCCAGCAGGTCGCGCAGGCCGAGCACCGCGATCACCACGAACAGGATCAGCTGGGCCACCACCCAACCCTCGCCGCGAGGTCCCAGCGCCGGCAGTCGCGTGGCCACGTGCCGATAGTGCGCCGATCGGGCGTGGCCTGCGTCGGGGCGGGGTGGCGGAGGTGCGGAAGGTCCCACTCGGAGGGGTCGGTCGGCACTGCCGCGCGGCCGAACGAGGATCGATGCTGAGCGTCGTGTCCATCGCTGAGGGACCACGCATGCGCTCGCTGCCGCAGACCGAACACGAGCACCACGAGACGATCGAAGCCCACGTCGACCGGCTGCCCGAACTCGCCGACATGATCGGGCGAACGTCACGCGACGATTTCGCCGCCGCGTTCGAGTTCGAATGCCACTTCATCGTCGGCCAGCTCGTGCCCCACATGGAGGCCACCGAGTCGACGCTGTACGGGCAGCTCGAGCGACTCATGGGCACGCGGCATTCGATGGCGCCCATGCGGCGCGAGCACGAGCAGTTGCGGGCGTTGTTCGCGTCGCTGTGCGCGTACCGCAAGGAGGCGGCCGGCGGGACCCTCGACGATGCCGGCGAGATCGGTCTCCGGCGGGTCCTCTATCGGCTCTACGCCCTCCTCAAGGTCCATCTCGCGGAGGAGGAGCTGTACCTGCATGTCCTGCGCGACAACCTGTCCCCGGAGGAGCAGGACGTCCTGGCACGCGGGCTCGACCACGCCATCGCGGAGCCGATGTAGAAGACGGATCGGCGATCAGGTGGGTGAGCGGAGCCTCCTGGGCCTGGCCACCGCCTCGAGGTACCGCGCATTGAACTCGCCGATGAGCCGGGCCCGCTCCTTCATGACGGCCGCCCATTCGTCGATGGCGAGATAACCGACGTCCGTCAGCTCATAGTCGCGCCGTTGCGGACCCGCGACCTCGGCCGACCAGGAGGACGTGACCATGCCGGCCGCCTCGAGGTCGCGCAGCGTTCGGTAGACCTGGCCCACATCGACCGACCCGCCCGTGATGCCCATCTCCTCGAGCCCGGCGGTGATGGCATAGCCATGGGCCCGACCGCCCGCCAGCAGGACGAGCACGAATGGCTCCATCCATCGGCGCCGGGCGCCCAGTGGCGCCCAGCCCCGGTGGACCGGGGTCCCGCCAGGTTCGCGGTCCGACGCGAGCGTACGCGCGGCCGTCTCCTGCCTGTGAGGGACATCCATATGCCTCTGGAGCATAGGCCCTCGGATACCGGTCGGTCCGGCCTTTCAGGCCAGGGGGATGCCGCTGTGTTCCATGGCCGCAGCCAGAGCGGCTCCGGCCTCGGCCGACACCCCGTGCTCCAGGATGTCGATGTAGAGCTCCTCCTCGGCCAGGTGGATCTTGAGCAGTGCGTACAGGCGGAAGATCACGCGGCGCAGCGCGACGGCATGCCCGGTCGAGAGCTGGGCCCCGTCCAGCGTCGTCTGCAGGTCCACCAGGTCGCTCACCAGCTGGCGGATCTCGGCGTGCTCGCGACGCATCGGCGCCATCGAATGGCGGTTCTGCAGCATCCGCTCGAGTTCCGGGTAGATGGTGTGCTCGGCCGCTTCGAGATGGGGGATGAGGAGTCCGTTCAGGAACGCGACCGACTCGTCCACGCCTTGCGCCAGCTCGTCGAAGGAAACCGCTCCGATCCGGTCCCCGAGCATCGGCAGATGGTCGACATGCCACGTCAGCCGGCTGTGGTGTTCGTGGGTGGCAGCTTGCAGGGTCTGACTCATGAGAGACCTCCTTGGTGGTCGAGGGCGAGGAAGAACAACGCGACCGGCCGGTACACGGCGTGGGCGAACTTCATGAACGGGGCGAGCAGCACGAGCTCCATCGCCACTGCCACGTGGAACAGGAAGACCCAGTAGCCCCAGGCCGGTGCGCTGGGCAGATACAGGGCCAGCTCGATGGCGAACCCGGTGACGCCCGTGATCCAGATGAGCGCCAGGAAGGTCCAGTCGGCGGCCGTCGAATGACGCACCGACCGCTCCTCGCCGCGGTAGCGCTGAACGATGAGCATCGTCGCGCCGTAGACAAGCATCAGCCCGGCGACGGTGCCCAGCAACCGGACGGGGTACCAGATGGGCACGGGCGCGCCGGTCGCCTTGATGCCGACGATGGCCAGCCCGTAGTCGAGGATGGTGGCCGCCAGCAGGCCGAGGAAGCCCCACATCGTGGCGGCGTGGATGAACCAGCGCCGTCGGAACCAGGGCACGCGTGGGGCATCCGTGTCGCAGTCGGCACGGTAGCGGCGTTGACCCATGGATTCCACGGCCACGGCGTTCCAGAGGGCCCCGAGCGACCGTCGCAGCGCCGCCCGGCTCCCGGCGACCGAGCGCCACGTCACGTCACCGGTCCGAGCGAGCCGGCGGGCCATCGTGGCCACGCCGGCCAGGCCGGCGAGGAAGACGATGACCATCACGCCGATGCCCATGTCGTGGATGAGTCCCTCCGGGATGAAGCCGAAGAGGTTCAGCGGCCCAGCACCCTGCGGGCCGTGGCCGGCGTACATGAAGACGGCGAAGAAGACGGCCAGCAGGACGGCGATGAAGGTCCCGACGAACGGTCTGGTGTACATCGTCCGAGCGAGACCGGTCCGGTCGTAGCTCGCGATGGCGTAGCGGCGGGCGGCGGCCATGAACTCGCCCGGCTCGGCCTGGGTCGGACAACTCTCCGAGCATTCGCCGCACGCGTAGCAGGTCCACAGTTCCTTGCTCGACAGGAGCTTGTCGCGCAGGCCGACCTGCGCGTACCGGATCATGCGCCGCGGGAATGTCGCGTCATCAGTGACCAGGGGGCACGTCGCCGTGCATGTCCCGCAGCTGAAACAGGCCGACACGTCAGCCGCCCCGAAGCGCTGCACGTCCGCGAGTAGCCCGACGTCGACCTGGGCGGTCATGCCGGCACCTTCTCGGTCGTTTCGTAGCGGAAGTAGCCGCCATCGGTCGCCCCCTTGACCTCGCGGACGTACCCATAGCGCCGCATGCCCATCACCCACAACACGACCTCGTGCGTCGGGCAGGCGATGGCCGTGGCGATCTCGGGCACCGTCCGTGGTCCGTCGCGAAGCTCGGCCAGGATCCTGGGGCGCATCACGGGTTCCTCGCGCACGATCTCGCGCAGGTCGCGATTCGGGACGTTCATGCGACCGGGACCTCCAGCAGGCTGTCGATCATGGCCGTGATCTGAGCATCGGTGTAGCCCCGCAGGTCGATGGCGTTCTCCGGGCAGACGGGCACGCACCCGCCACAGCCCTTGCAACCGGTCTCGCTGATGACCGCCGTCGGGCGGCCATCGCCGGTGGCCATCTCGATGGCCCCGTAGGGGCACGCCGCGACGCAGTCGCCACACGCCGTGCAGCGATCCGCATCGACCGTCGCGACCAGGGGATCGAGCTCGGCGAAGCCCTTCTTGAGGATCACCGCGCTCTGGGTCACGGCGGCCAGACCGGAGGCGACGCTCTCGCTCGAGTTCTTGGGGCCCTGGCATGCCCCCGCGATGTAGACGCCGTCCACGACCGTCTCGACCGGGCGCAGCTTGGGGTGGATCTCGTTGAAGAACCCGTCGCGGCCGAGCGGGAGCTTGAGCACGTTGATCAGCTCATCGTTCTGCCAGGGGATCATGCCCGTCACGAGCACCACCAGGTCGGCCGGGATGGCCAGCTCCTCACCGCCGGTCAGGAGGTCGCGCACCGTCACCACGAGCTGACCCGACTCGTCACGTGCCACCCCGGGCGGGGCATCGTCGGCGAACTTGAGGTAGACCGACCCGAGCGTGCGCGACTCCGTGTACATCAGCTCGAACTTGCCGTACGTGCGCATGTCGCGATACAGGTGGTACTGGTGGACCCGGGCGTCGCGGGAGGCCACCTGGACGGAAGCGGCCACGGTCGCGGCGCAGCAGAAGCGCGAGCAGTACTGATTCGCACCAGGCTTGGCCTCCGGCTCGCGGCTGCCCACGCAGTAGACGTAGACGACGCTGCGCACCCGCTTCCCGTGGTAGACGAGCGGACCCGACGAGCGATCGATGGCTTCCTTGAATTCGGGCAGGGTCAGGACGCCCTCGATGCCATAGCCGAACTCGCCCACCTCGGGCCGATAGGTCTCGAAGCCGGTTGCCACGACGATCGAGCCGACCTCGACCAGGAGCGTTTGCGGGCTCATCCCACCGACCCGCAGGCCGACCTGGTAGTTGCCGAAGCTGCCCGCCTTGCTGACCATCTCGGCCTCGGTGAAGACCGTGATGGCCGGGCGCGCCCGGACGCCATCGATCAGTTCAGCGATGAGGGCCCGTCCGTTCTTGCCGGTCGGGTACATCTCTTCGAAGCGGCCCACCCAGCCGCCGAGCTCCGCCTCGCGCTCCACCAGGAAGACGCCCAGCCCGATGTCGGCGAGTCCGATGGCCGCGCGCAGGCCGGTGACGCCGCCGCCGATCACGAGCGTCTTCTGGGTCGTCTCGACGACGATCGGTTCGAGCGGATCGGTCAAACGCGTGCGGGCGATGCCGGCCTTGACCAGGTTGATGACCTTGTTCGTCGTCTGCTGCTGGTCGTCCGACTGGACCCAGGACGCCTGTTCACGGACGTTGACCTGGGTGTACTCGTACGGATTGAGGCCGGCCCGCCTGGCCACGCCACGGAAGGTGACCACGTGCAGTTTGGGCGAGCAGGACGCCACGACGAGGCCGTCCAGGTGCTGCTCCTCGATGTCGTGCTCCATCTCGCCCTGGCCAGCATCAGAGCAGGCGAACATCATCTGGCGGGCGACCACCACGCCAGGCTCCTGCTCGGCCGCCGCCACGACCTGGTCGACGTCCACGTGGTCGGAGATGTTGCCGCCGCAGTGGCAGACGTAGACCCCGATGCGTCGCGCCGTCTCGGTCATGCCGGCACCTTCGCCCGCTCGAGGAAGGCCGCCACCTGGGCGACCGTCGAGCCCGCGTGCAGGATCGAGTCGGCGATGTCCTTCGCGCCGGAGGCGGCTCCGGCCACGTAGACCCCCGGGATGCTGGTCTGGCCCGGGTTGGCGTCCTCGTCGGTCTCGGCGACGTAACGGAACTCGTCGAGTGACAACGCCCCCTCGGGGAAGAGGGCCTGGGCGTCGCTGTTGGGCTGGACGCCGACCGCCAGCACCACCAGGTCGTACTCCGCCTCGACCAGGCCCCCGCCGTGCTCGATGTCCTCGTAACGCAGGACCAGATCGCCGCCCGGCTTCTCGGTGATCTTGGCGACCCGTCCCTTGACGTAGGTCGCGCCCATCGCCTTGGCCTGCTCGTAGAACTCGTCGTAGCGCTTGCCGGGCGCCCGGATGTCCATGTAGTGGACGGTCACGTCGGCCACCGGAAGGGCGCCCATGATGAGCTGGTTCTGCTTGATCGAGTACATGCAGCAGAAGCGCGAACACAGCGGGTTGCCGACCGTCTCGTCGCGCGATCCGGTGCACATCACGTAGGCGATGCGCTCGGGGACCTTGCCGTCACCCGGCCGCAGGATGGTGTTGAACGGCCGGGTCGGCGCGAGCAAGCGGTCCATCTGCATGCCCGTGATCACGTTCTTGAAGGTGCCGAATCCGTACTCGGGCTTGAGGTCGGCCGCGAAGAGCTTGAAGCCCGTGGCCACGATCACGGCCCCGACCTCGACCTCGAGCACCTGGTCGCGGGCCCGCAGGTCGATGCACTCGTCCACCGGGCACGCGTCGACGCACTCGCCGCACTCCGAGCAGATACCGCAGTCGAGGCACAGGCCGGCGCCCCGGCGGGCCTCCGCCTCGGTCATCGGCAGCTCGACCTCGCGGAAGTCGGTCGGGGCCGCCTCGATGGCCTCACTCGGGCCGGCCGGCACGGCCAGGCGGTACGCCGTCTGGCGGGCCAGGACCTGGGCCTTGTCCACGACCGGGAGGCGTCGGTCGAAGCCATCCAGTCCGAGGCCCTGGACCCAGCGGTCGATCATGTGCGCGGCGCGCTGGCCCTGCCCCGTGGCGCGGGTGATGTCAGAGGCGCCCGACACCACGTCGCCCGCCGCGAACAACCACGGCGTATCGCTCTGGAGCGTCTCCGGGTCGACCGCGACCCGCCCGCGCGCATCGGCCGCGACCTGCGCGACGAACCCTTCAGTGTCAGGGGCCATGCCGATGGCCGTGATGATGACGTCGCAGGGGACCTCGAAGTCGCTGCCGGGGATGGGTTCGGGCCGGCTCCGGCCGGTCGCGCCGGGCTGTGCCGGCGCCATGCGGCTGCAGCGCAGAGCACGGGCCGCGCCGTGGCCGTCGTCGAGTACGGCAAGCGGAGCGGCCTGGAAGACGAACCCGACGCCCTCCTTCTCCGTGTCGTCGGCCTCGACGTGGTGGGCGGGCATCTCGGTGCGGCTGCGTCGGTAGACGACCGTGACCTCGCGGGCGCCCAGCCGGCGAGCGGTCCGGGCCGTATCCATGGCCACGTTCCCGCCGCCGATGACCACCACGCGCCGGTCCGCCAGATCGACCCCTTCGCCAAGCTTGACGGCCCGCAGGAACGCGACCCCGCTGAGGACACCATCGAGCTGGTCGCCGGGCACCCCGAGCTTCGTCGAGAGCGGCGTGCCGGTCGCCAGCAGGACGGCTTCGTAGCCTTCGCCGTGGAGCGCCGCCACGTCCCTGACGGGCGCGTTCGTGGCGAGCTCGACGCCCAGGGCCGTGACGTTGGCGATGTCCCGCTCCACGACCTCCGACGGCAGGCGGTAGGCGGGGATGGCCAGACGGAGGAAGCCGCCGGCCTTGGGTGCCGCCTCGAAGATCTTGACCGCGTAGCCCTTGCGCGCGAGTTGCCAGGCGGCCGTGAGGCCGGCCGGGCCGGACCCCACGATGGCCACCCGGTGGCCGTTCGGCTCGGGGATGGCGACCCCTGGACCGTCGAACGTCTCGTAGTGAACGTCGGCGATGAAGCGCTTCAGCCGTCGGATCGGGAGGGGCCCCTCCAGCGAGCCGCGCGTGCAGCCCACCTCGCACGGCGCATAGCACGCCCGCCCGAGCGTGCCCACCAGCGGCGTCGCATCGAGCACCAGCTGGAACGCCTTCTCGTACTCGCCGCTGCGGATGAGCGACACGTACCCGTGCGCCTGGATCCCGGCCGGGCAGGTGTAGGAGCAGGGCGAGGAACCGGCCCGTTCGATGACCGCCTTCTTGGGCACGGCCTGGGGGAAGGCGATGTAGGCCGCCCGCCGCTGGATCATGTCGGCGTTGAACTGGTCGGGCACGGCCACCGTGCAGGCCGTTTCGCACAGCTGGCAACCGGTGCAGGTGGTCTCGTTGACGAAGCGAGCCTTGCGCTTGATCGTCGCGTGGAAGCGCCCGGCGTCGCCCGGCGTGACCCCCTCGACCTCGCTGTACGTGAGCGTCGTGACGTTGGGGTGGTGGATGGACGCGGCCATCTTGGGGGTGGAGATGCAGCTGGCGCAGTCGAGCGTCGGGAAGACCTTGCTGAGCAGGATCATCTTCCCGCCCACGCTGGCCTCCTTCTCCACCAGCAGCACGCGGTAGCCCATGTCGCCCAGCTTCAGCGCGGACTCCATGCCACCGATGCCGGCGCCCACGACGAGGACGTCGTAACCGGTCATGACGTCGCCGCCGATGGTCCCAGTTCGACCAGCGCCTGGCTGAACTGCTGGACGTGCCTCGTGAACGGCTCCGCGCACACCGAGCAGATGGCCGCCATCTTCAACCGCTGCGCCTGATGACCGGCCTCCTGGAGGAGCGCCTGCGCCTGGCCGACGATGCGGGAGGCTCGCTTCGAGCAGTCCGCCAGGTAGGCGCATTCGTCGCCATCGGAGGCGATGAACACACCGTCGAAGCCCTGCTCGATGGCGTGCAGGATCCAGCTCGGACGGATGCCACTGGTGCAAGGCAGGCTGATGACCACGACGCCCGGTGAGTACGTCATGTGCGAGCTCCCGGCCAGGTCGATGCCCGGGTCCGAGATGTTGTTGGTCGAGAAGACGAGGATGCGAGGGATGAACGTCCCCTCCGGGACCGGCGGCTTCACCGGAACGAGCGTGGTCATCGCACCGTGGCTCCTGGCTCGGTCGACGTCAGCGGGTCGTGGCCACTACTTCCCGCGGCGCACGAAGACGCGGTCGTAGCCCTCGCCACGCAGGCAGCCCAGGAAGGCGTGGCCGACCTTGGCCGACCAGGCCCCGATGTCGTCCTTGGTCGCGGGGTCGCTCGACCAGATCTCGATGACCTGCCCGACCTGGATCGCGCCCATGCCCTTCTTGGCCTCGAGGAGCGGGCCCGGGCAGGCGCTGCCACGCGCGTCGACGACCTTGGCGCTTTC
>JBIOID010000047.1:0-10694 GCA_044449585.1 Candidatus Limnocylindrales bacterium | reverse complement strand
GGCTCACGTGCTGCCCCGACCGGCCGCACCGGCCGCAGCAGCGCCGCCCCGTCGGCTGTCCCGGCCTCGGGCACGGGCGCCGAGCAGCGCTCCTTCACGGAGCGGTATCACAACACGCCGTTCGAGACCCCGGAAGGGCGCGCCATGGCGGGGCGCTCCGGGACGCGCTTCGTTCGCGTAGGCGCTGCCCTGATCCTGGTGGTGGCCGTTTTGGCTGTGGCGGGGTATGGCGCGGTGCAGCTGCTCGCGCCCGGTGGCACGAGCGCCACGCCGACCGGATCCGCCGTGGCCCAGGCCTCGTCTTCGCCGGGTGCGAGTCCGGCCCTGACGCCGGCTCCGCCGGTGACCTTCACGCCAGCCCAGACGGCCCAGGTCGCGTTCTGCCTGGTCGTGCCCGAGTCGACGGGGCTTGACGCCGACCTGGCGGCGGCACAAGCGGCCGTCAAGGCGGCCGATCACGGGTCCGTCGCCGCGGATGCCACCGCCCTCGTGGCACGTGTCGCCGAGATGCGCCTGGCCGCCCAGGAGATGACAGCCATGGCCGTCCTCGCGCCCTACGCGGCTGCCTACGATGCTGGCCTCAAGGGCATCGCCGCGGCCGCCTCCTCCCTGGCCACGGCCGGCGCGGCCGGCAACGCCAAGGCAGAGGCCAAGGCGTCGACCGCGCTGAACACCGCGCAGGCCAAGCTCCATGCCTCCGCGGGCCAGCGCGCGACCCTGGTGAGCGCCAACCCGGTGCTGGCTTGCACCGCTGCTTGATGATGTACGCCTGACGGTCGCACTTCCAGAGGAGCAGGCATCGGCATGCAGATCCAGCTGGCGGACCAACGCATCTTCGTGCTGGAGGACCGGCTCTCCTTCGAGGACATCCGGCAGCGCGCCATGGACCGACGGACCGGCGCCTTCGGCTCGGGCCTGAGCAGCCTGCTCAACCGGCCCAAGGCCGACGACATCGAGCTGATCGACAGCCAGCGCCGCGTCGAACCGTTCTGGCACGTCGCCTGCCGCGCCCACTACGTCTACGACCGCGCGCGCGACTACACGGTGCCCGTCAGTGGCCCCGAGGTGCGGGAGGTGACGATCTCCGGGCAGACGCTGGCCGTCGGGGCCCCCGGCGGCAAGACGGGGCGCACCTTCACGGTGGCCACGATCGAGCACTGCCGCGAGGAGATCCAGGACGAGCGGTTCGTCGATGGGTTGACCGCGGCCCCCGTAGTCGACGCGGCCACGATCATCAACGGCAGCAAGCAGGAGGTGGCCGACCCGGCGTCGCTGGCCCACGACGACACGATCGTGATGCCGCCCGAGCATCGGGCCTCGTACGTCATCCGTCAGCTCCTGTCGGACATGCTCAAGCCGGTGCAGGCCGACACGGTCAGCGAGGAAGCGCTCACCCTCGAGAAGACCGACCTCTACTACCGGCCGCTGTGGGCCTTCGAGTTCCTCTGGAAGCCCAAGGACAAGCGCGGCGTGGTCGAGCTGGACGCGCTGACCGGCCAGATGCGCCAGGGCGAGACGCTCGCGCCGAAGCTGACGCGCATGGTCTCGCGCGACGCGCTGTTCGATATCGGCGCCGACACCGTGGGCCTGTTGGTCCCCGGTGGGAGCATCGCCGTCAAGGTCGCCAAAATCGCGCTGGAGCAGACGAAGAGCTGACCCGGTCCCCCGCCACGCCGCGGGGTGGGTGAGCAGTCAACGGTATCGGGTGCCGGTGCTATGCTCGGCTGACCGGTGACCAGCGCGACCCCCTCGAGCACCTCCGCCGACCCTGCCTGTACCGTCGTCGCACGCCCGGTCGCCTTCGAGGCGATCGCTCGTGCGACGTGGGATGCGCTGCTCGCCCGGACGCTCCGGGCGACGCCCTTCAGCCGCTGGACGTGGCATCGCGCGTGGTGGGATGCCTACGGCACGGAGGCCCGTCCGGCGTACGTGGCCTGCGAGGACGACCAGGGCACGCTGCGCGCCATCGTGCCGCTCATGGAACGGCAGGGCCTCGTCTTCATGGGCGCGTCGTATCACGGCGACTACGCGACCATCCTGGGCGACCCTTCCGACCTGCCCGCTGCCGCGGCCGCCGTCGCCGCAGGGCTTGCAGGGCAGCCGGTCGATCTCCGGCGCCTTCGCCACGACGACCCGGCGCTGCCGGCCCTGGAGGTGGCGCTCGGCCTGCCTCGGGAGCAGGAGGATGTCTGCCCCACGGTGACCGTCGACGCGGGGCTCGACTGGGAGGGCTACCTGGGCAGCCTCGACAAGAAGGACCGCCACGAGATCCGCCGCAAGGTCCGGCGCGCGGAGTCGACGGCCGCGGCCCGCTTCGAGATGGTCGAACCGACGCCGGAGGCGGTCGAGACGTTCATGCGCCTCCATGACGCCCGCTGGGGTGAGCTCGGGTTATTCCCGGCCACGCCGGCCGGTGACCGCTCGCGCACATTCGTCCGGCGCCTGGCGGAGCTGGAGGCGGCAGAGGGTCCGGGGCGCCAGCTCCAGCTCGGCCAGTACACCGTGGGCGAGCGCCTGATCTTTGCTTCGGTCGGCTTCCACGACGCCGACACGTGCTACTTCTACAACGCCGGCATGGACCCGGCTGCCCGTGACCTGTCACCCGGCGTCACGGGCGCCGCGGCGTACCTGCGCTACGAGCTCGAGCATGACTGTCGGCGTTTCGACTTCCTGCGCGGCAGCGAGCCCTACAAATACGAGTGGGGCGCTCGTGATGTGCCCATCTTCCGGCTGACCGGAAGGGTGGAGGCGGCACGGTGAGGGTCCGTTCACCGCTCCAGCCGTGTGCTGACCTGCCTGCCCGCCCGGCCCTGGCGTCGGACGAACGGATCCGCGTCACCGAGGTGCTGGCCACCGGCTCCAACGGTGGCGCCCAGGAGTACGTGCGCTCGCTCGTGGAGCGCCTCGACCGCGGCCGATACGACGTGGACGTGGTCAGCCTGTCGGACGGGCCCACCGTCCGACGGCTGCAGGCGGCGGCCATCCCGGTGACGCTCATCGACGACGCCGCGGACGATGCCGCCACGCGCCGGCTAGTCGAGCATCTGGGTCGTCGTCAGCCGCACGTCGTCCACAACCACATGTACCGCGCGGAGATCGTCGGCACGCGCGCGGCGCTGCGCCTGGCCGACATGGGCCTGCCCCGCCCGTACATCGTGGCCACGGTCCACTCCAGCCGCGTGCGCAGCCCGGAGGACCGGGCGTTGGTGGCCGAGCTGACGCCCCGCATGGACCGCCTCATCGCCGTCAGCCGGTCGATCGTGGCCAAGATCGAGCGGGAGGGCCGCGCGGGTGCGCCTGTCGAGCTGATCTACAACGGCGTGGATCTCTCGCGCTACGACCGGACGGAGGCCTGCTGCACCCTGCCCGAGGAGTACGGCCTGCCGGCGGGCACACCGCTGGTCGGCATCGTCGCTCGGCTGGAACCGGAGAAGGGCCATGCCACGCTGCTCGACGCGTGGCCCGCCGTGCTCGAGCGGGTCCCTGCGGCTCGTCTCCTGGTCGTCGGGGAGGGCAGCCTGCACAGGACGCTGGAGACGCAGGCGGAGGCCCTCGGCCTGCTTGGGGAGCCATGCGTGGGTGACCATTGCGTCGGGACGCGACACGCGCGGCCAGGAGCCAAGGTCGTCTTCACCGGCCGCCGCGACGATGTGCCGGCCGTGACGGCGGCGCTCGATGTCGCCGTGCTGCCCTCCTACCGGGAGGCGCTCGGCCTGGCCATCCTGGAGGCCATGGCCCTGAGTCGACCGGTCGTGGCGACCAACGTCGGGGGCATCCCCGAGATGGTCGTCGATGGCATGACTGGCCTGCTCGTGCCGCCGCATGACCCGGCGGCCCTGGCGACGGCCATCACGCGCCTGCTGACCGACCACCCGCTGGCCGACACGCTCGCACGGGCCGCCCATGACATGGTCCACGGCCGCTTCTGCATCGACCTGATGGTCGATGCCATCGAGGAGATCTACGACGAGGGCGCGGCCGCCGTCCGGGAGCGCGCGGCGGCGACCGCCTCAGCCGCCTGACGCGGGAGCCATCCGCTGGCGGCGCGTCGCCAGCATCCTGTCCGCGGTCTCCTCACCGGCGATGAGCAGGATGGGCGCGAGCGCCAGCCAGTAGCTGACGCTCGCCCAGCGGTCCAGGAACAGGACCAGCACGAACACCGCCGTGCCCAGCAGGACACCGGCCAGCCAGGAGCGGCTGAAGAACGAGGCCACGAAGGGCACCACGGCGAGGACCCTGAGTTCGGGCAGGTTCAGGGCGTCCTCCGGTACCGGGTGGGCCTCTCGGGCGAGCTCGACCGACTGCAGGAAGGCGCCGATGCCCCACCAGAGCAGCGGCGCCCACGCGATCGCGGTGAAGAGGGCCAGGCCGATCAGGGCTTCCAGGCCACCAAGGCCGATGGCGGCCGGGAACCAGGCGAACCCGTACGGCTTGACGCCGGCCGCCAGGGCGAGGAGCACGCCCCCGACCCACGGCTTCCAGCGCAGCGCGAGCAGGCCGCTCGCGATGAGCAGCCCGGGCAGGACATCGTTGGTGCCCGACATGGTCATGGTCGTGGCCAGCGGGAAGGCCGCGTAGATGGCCAGTGCGACCCAGCTGCGCAGGTAAGCCATCAGGGCCATCGTGCCCACCCCCGCCGCCAGCTCGACCCACGCGCCGGGTAGCGACGTCAGCAGCGCCAGCGGCCCGTAGACGAAGGGTTGCCCGGGCGGGATGGAGACGTCGTAGCCGTGCCCGTAGGGGTTGCCCCCTTCCAGGACCGTCCTGAGGGCGGCCTGGCTGACGGCCAGTCCGTCCGCCTCGAGCACGCCGTAGAAGGTCAGGCGCAGGATCGTGCCGCCGAGGATCAGGACGACCGCCAGCCACAGGGGTCGGTCGCGGACGGCGACGGCCACGGCGGCCAGCGCGACAGCGACCAGCCCGAAGGGGCGCCCGTTCTGCAGCCCCAGCAGGGCCGAGAACGCGGCCGCGATCGCGTAGATGGCGATCGCCAGCGGGACCAGGCGGGCGCGGGTCATCTGGTCTGACCGCCGGGCGGCGCGGCCTCGAGTCGGAACACGGCGTAGAGGGTCATCAGGGTGTGGAGGTAGAAGGCGGGCACCGCCAGCGTCGCGGCGGCCGCGATGGTCCAGCGGCGGCCTGTCAGGGCGCCCCACACGACGATGAGGATGGCCGGCGGGAGACGCACCCATAGCGGTACGTTGAGTTCGCTCACACCGCCCGTGCCGCCGTTATCGACGAGCACGCTGAACCAGGCACGCCACAGGTCGGGCGCGATGACGAAGGAGATGGCGACGACGACCGCGGTGCTCCCGAGCGCGACTGCCAGGGGGCGCCATTCACGGCGGGCGGCGAACCACAGCAGGCCGATGCCCGGCGTGACCTTCGTCAGGATGACCGCCGCCCACGCGACCGGATAGCGCATGCCCAGCACGATGGCCACCGCCAGGAAGAGGTGGATGTTGCCGGACACCAGCTCGGGCGCCGCCAGCAGCAGGAACGGCACCTTCCAGGGCCACGACAGGGGCCCCAGCAACCAGAGCAGGGCGACGACCTGAGCGGCGGTCCAGATGACGACGAAGACGCTGAACGGGACCTGGGTCAGCGGCCAGATGAGCTGCGCGAACGCCGGCGAGTATAGGTAGGCGTCGCGTCCGCCGACCACGGCGCCCTGGTACAGGTGGTCCAGGTCGATCGCCCAGTACGCGTGCGCATCGAGGAAGCCCTGGCCGCCCAGCAAGATGATCAGGTAGACGCCGCTGAAGATGAGCCCGGCCACGGTCAGCCCGGCGCGCAGCGCCCGCTGACGAGCGGGCGTGACCCAGGCGGGCCACGCCCATGCGGTCAGGGTCGTGCGGCCGTCCAGTAGCGCTCGGCGTAGCCGGGCACGCCGCCCTCCGTGGCCACCCGGGCGTGGTACTGGGCAACGCCGTCCAGCATCGCCTGGTCGCTGTCGAAGAGGTGGGGCACCTGGCTGGCGTACACCCGCAGGCCGGCCACCTTGCGCTCCATCTGGTCGCCGATGTCGGCGTATTCGGCGGTCAGGTCCAGGCCGGGCGGCAGGTCGAGCGGTCCCCCCGGCAGGTCGGTGGGGCGGCTGAAGCCCTGCCACCACGCGTATGGGAAGTCCTCGTAGAAACTGAGTCGGCCGCCGAAATCGGGCCCGGGCATGACCCAGCGGCGGCCTTCCTCGAGCAACGCCTGGCCGACCTCGCGGCATTGCTGGTGGTCCACGTGGTTCCCCACGGCGAGGGGCACGTAGACCATCTGTGGCTCGAGGCGCAGGATCTCGCGACGCAGTGCGTCGTACGGCGCAGGATCGTCAGGATGGACGGCGCCCAGCAACTCCTCGTCCCCGACGTAGCCGCGGAAGACGGCATCGGGCAGCTCGAGCGAGATCAACGAGGCCTCGATGAAGTAGGCGTACCGCTCGTCCTCGAGGCGCCGCACGGCCATCGCATCGGCTGCGCCGACGTCCAGCTCTTCGTCGCTGCCCTGGTTGCCGATCGAGTCAGCCAGCGGTCGATCAGGCGTCTCGAGGTTGGTGACGTTCGCGCTGCGCGTCCATGCTGCCCGCTGCCAGAACTGACGGGCCTGTGTGGCCGCCCGCTCCTGCGTCACGGCGATGCGCCCGGGATCAGCCGCCCATGGCGCATCGCCCGGTGCCAGCTCGACGTCCGGCGGGATGTGGCTGCGGCGAAATGCCTCCGTGTTGGGCCAGACCGCCTTGGATCCGAAACCAAGTGCGAAACGCTGGTAGTCGGTCAGGTCCTCGCCGTCGCGCGCGCCGCCCGAGTAGACCGAGATGATGGTCACGTTCTGGCCAAGCTCGCGCAGGCTGGCGATCAGCCCGCCGCAGGACAGCGCCGCATCGTCAGGGTGGGGCGAGATGAAGACGTGCGTCACGACGGCGAGGATACCCGGCCGGTCGCGGCTACGTACCGCTGCTGCTGCTCGGGCTGGGCGACGGTGACGGGGCGGGTGTAGGGCCCGACGAGGCAGCGCTGCTGCCGGATGGTTGGGATGTCGCCGCGCCACTGGTCGTGGCCGGCGCCGAGGCCGGTGCGGTCGTCGGCGGGATGGTGGGCGTGGGGGTCTCGTTGGGCGTCGCCGTGCCGAGCGGCTCCAGGGTTCGGCACGGGGTGGGTGACGGCGTCGGCTCGAGCGAGGTGTCGGTCGGGGCGGCGGTCGGCGAGGGCGTCGGGGCCGCGGCGCCGCTGTTGGTGGTAGCCGTGGCGGAGATGCTGCTGGTGGCGGTCGCGGTGGCGGTCGGCGTGGCGAACTGGTTGGCGCAATAGGGGATGGTCGGCCCGGGCGTCACGATGGGCGTGAAGAAGCCGCCGACACCGAACAACAGGCCGTTGGCGAAGATGGCCACGAAGATGGCCACGACGATCAGCACCCATACCTTCGAAACGCGATCGTCGACGTACGGCAGGACCTCCGGTCCGGCAGCGACCGTCGGGCCACCGGGACCAGTGGCGGCCGTCGGGCCGGTGGGGCCTCGGCTACGGCCCTCGCGAGCGGGCTTGGGTGCGGCTGCGGCGGCCGCGGCGGCCGCCTCCTCGAGCGCCCGCTCCTTGGCTGCCTGGGCGTCCTGCGCCTCGTGGTCCTCGAAGTCGTCCGGCGTCGGCTCGTCAGCCGGCGGCAGCTCGGTGTCGGGGTCCAGGGCGTCTTCGGGGCGTGTCGGGTCGGTCATCCGGGTCCGGATCTCCTGAGGGGTAGCGGCTGCAAAGTATGCCGTGTCAGGCGTCGCGCATGGCTGGCAGCAGCAGGGCGAGCATGCCGCAGGCGACGGTGAGCGCGCCGAAGGCGCTCAGCACCCAGCCCACCGGCATGATCTGGGCCAGCAGGCCGGAGATGCCCATGCCCACGGTCATCGAGCCGTAGACCAGGCCGGAACGGAATGAGACGACGCGACCCATCAGGCCGGGCGGTGTCAGTTCCGCGAAGAGCGTCTGGGTCGGGACGACGTACAACAGGTTGGCCACGCCCGTCATGACGCAGGCGCCCACGGCGAGCCACACGCTGGCGGTCAGGCCGATGATCACCACGCCGAGGCCCGACACGATCAGGCCCACCGCCACCAGCCAGCCCTTGGCGAAGCGGTTGCCGATCACCCCGACGGCCAGCCCGCCCACGAGGTTGCCCACGCCGATGGCCGTCTCGAGGGCCGTGTAGTTGGCCGGATACCCGATCACGCTGCGGTCGAGCACCTCGGCCGAGTAGACCAGCGCGAGGGCGATCAGGGCGCCGGTCGACATCTGGGCCAGGGCCGTGATCAGCGTGTTCTGCCAGAGGGTCGGTTGACCGCGCAGGAAGCGCAGGCCGTCGCCCAGCTCACGGAGGATGGTGCGGACCAGTCCGGCCGCGGCCGGCGCGATGACGCGCACCACGGGTGGGATGGCGATGCCCAGGATGACCACGCCGCTCACCAGGTAGCTGGCCGCATCGGCCCAGAAGGCGATCGCAAGGGCCGAACCCAGGACGGCCACGAACAGGCCCGCGATGGGGTAGCCGGCGAGGTCGGCCAGCGTCTCTGATGTCCACAGCGCGCTGTTGGCCGCCATCAGGTCGTCGCGCGCCACGATGCGCGGCACCGCGGCGTTCTTGGCGGCCCGGAAGAAGACGCTGATGCAGGTGATGACGAAGACGAGCGGGAACACGAACCAGATGTCCTGAGCGGCAGCGAAGGGGATGGTCACGACGAGGGCCGCGCGCAGGAAGTCCGAGGCGATCATCGTCAGCCGCTGGTCGGAGCGGTCGACCAGCGTGCCCGCCAGCGGCGCCAGGAAGAGGTTGGGCAGGGCCGCCACCAGGAAGACGAGGGCCGTCGCGAGCGGCGAAGCGGTCACCCCGAAGACCAGCACGCCGAGCGCGACCTGGTGGATGCGATCGCCGAAGGCGCTGACCGTCTGCCCGAACCAGAACGCCGAGAACCGCGGATCTAGCGCCAGGCGCATCAGGGGCTGCTGACGGGGGTGGCCAAGCACCGGCGTCACCCCACCGCGCTCAGCGGTCCGGCCTGGCTGGAAGGCGCCTGGCTGGAAGGCGCCTGCCTGGAAGGCCTCCGAACCCAGACCGGTCGTCGCAGTACCCGGGTAGGTGGTCTGGAACGTCGGATAGGCCGGCGGCGCAGTCAGGGTGGCCCCGGCGGGGCGAGCCGTCGGGGCGGCGGCGGCGCTGGAGGCAGCGGTGCCGGCGGCGGTGCTGGCGGCGGTGCGCGCACCTCGACCCATGAGCGTGGCGAAGACGAACCAGCCCAGGCCGACCGACAGGAAGACATCGCCCACGCTGACGACGTTGCGCAGGATCGGCAGCGGGATCGGCAGGATGTCACCGAGCGGCGCCGCCTGCAGGATGACGTTGAGGCCGACCGGGTCCGACATGAGACGGTGGAACTGGGGGATCAGGTCCGCCACGGTCATGCCAGCCG
Source organism: Candidatus Limnocylindrales bacterium (assembly GCA_044449585.1). Lineage (GTDB taxonomy): Bacteria > Chloroflexota > Limnocylindria > Limnocylindrales > CSP1-4 > DASPUH01. The sequence continues at coordinate 1,258 of JBIOID010000047.1, read as the reverse complement.
CCCCGAGCGCGCTCGCCGAGACGGGCATCCAGCCGCCGTTGACGATCATGACCGTCGCATTCGCCGCGATGCCCGTGGCGGCGACGAGCAGGCCCGGTTGGTCACGGTTCAGCCAGAGGCCGTACAGGAGGATCGCGAAGGACAACGCGAACAGCGGCAGGCGCAACTGCTCGACCCCGACCACGCCAAGGCGAAGCGCCAGCTCCGTGCCATACCGCACGATCACCGCCAGGAAGAGCAGGATCGGGGCGCGAAGCCGGACGTCGAGCAGGTTGGATGGGCGGCCGCCGAGCGCGAGCGCGACCAGTGCTCCGACCACCGTGCCAGCGATCAACATGGCGTGGCACCGTGTGCGGCGGCACCGCTCGCGCGAGGCCTGACCCGTCGGCGGCCCCCGCCTGTCATGACGCGCAGCACGCGCCGGACTCTACCCGGTGGCGCCGCTGCGCGGAACGCCCCAGAACGGCGTATGGGCGGATCGGCGCTACCCGGACCGACGCTGCGTGCCCGGGCCGTGTCTACCCCGTGATGCGATCTGTGACATCACTGGCGATGTCCTCGCTCGGAGCACGGTCAGGATCGGTCTCGCCGGCCCGCCTCGGCTCGCGCCGCCGCGGCCTGGCTCAGCAGCGGGATCGGCCGGGGCGCAACGGGCGGACGGCCCGGATCGGCGACGTTGCGGACCCAATCGGTGCGCGCAAAGGCGTCCAGCACGACCGGGTCGAATTGGATACCAGCGTAGCGGCGCAACTCGAGTAGCGCCTGCTCTCGGGTCAGCGGCTGGAGGCGATAGGGTCGGGCGGCCGTCATGGCCTCGAACGCATCCGCCACATGCAGGATGCGCGCCAGCTTCGGGATGGCCTCACCGACCAGGTGATCGGGGTACCCCGAGCCGTTGTACCACTCGTGGTGGTGGCGGATGATCGGCAGCTCCGGCTTCAGGCGGTCGACCGCGCTGATGATGTCCGCCCCGATCACCGGATGCATGTTCATCTGGATGCGCTCTTCCTTGTCGAGCCTCTCCGGCTTCAGGAGGACCGCGTCCCGGACTCCGATCTTGCCGATGTCGTGGAGCAGGCCGCCCCACTCGAGAGCCTCGATCTCCGCCTCCGAACAGCGCATCTGTCGCCCGATCGAAACGGCGATCTCCTGTACGTTGCGGCTGTGGTTGGCCGTGAACGTGTCCTTCGCATCGACCGCGGACGCCAGTGCCCGGATCGTCTGCGTGAACATGCTCCGGATCTCCACGACGTTCTTG
>JBIOID010000046.1:0-10740 GCA_044449585.1 Candidatus Limnocylindrales bacterium | reverse complement strand
GCCGCCCTCGCCGAGCTGACCTTCTTTCGCCGCCCTCGGCCCAACAACCTGATCGTGATCAAGGTGGGTCGCGGGGTCGGCGCCGGGATCATCCTCAACGGCCAGCTGTTCCAGGGCGATGGTTATGGCGCAGGCGAGTTCGGCCACGTCTCGATGGGCGGCGCCAAAGCTCCGTGCCGCTGCGGGCGGGCGGGCTGCCTCGAGACGATGACGAGCATGCGCGCGCTGGTCGACGCCGCCGGCGCCGTCGAACCTTCGATCACCGACGAGAGGGGCCTCGTGGCCGCCTTCCTGGCCGGCGTCGCCGGCATCCGGCGGATCGTCCTCGATGCCGCGCGCGAACTCGGTGTCGCGGTCGGCTGGCTGATCGGCGTGCTCAACGTTCGCCACGTGCTGGTCGTCGGCCCGGTCGCGGCGTTCGGTGACGACTGGCTGGACGAGGTCCGGCGATGCGCGCGGTCGAGCGTCCTGGCACTGCTCGCACGCGACACGCAGATAGAGTTCGGCCACGTCCAGGACGACGTCGTGGTGCTCGGCGCGTCGGCGCTGCTCATGGAACAGCAGCTGGGCCTGGGGTTGGTGCGATGATCGCGGGCTATGAGCCGGGGCTCGACGTGCCGCTGGTCGCCGGTGTGGACGTCGGCGGCACCAAGACATCGATCGTCGTCATCGACGATCGGGACCGCATCCTCTACCAGCACGTCACGCCCACGGACCCGTCGTCGCTGGTCGGCCAGATCGCCGGACTCGTCGACGACGCCCGGCGCGAGTTGCGGCAGGACGTAGCCGCCGTCGGTGTCGCCATCCCCGGGCACGTCGACCCGGAGGACGGATCGGTCAGCATGGCCGTCAACCTGGGCATCACGCACCTGCCGCTGGGACCGCTGCTGCAGACGGAGCTGGGCGTACCGGTCTTCGTCGAGCACGATGCCCGCGCGGCGGCGCTCTGGCTGAGCGAGCAGGCGGCCGAAGGGTCGGCTCGGGCGCCGGCGAGCGTCGCCTTCCTGGCGATCGGGACCGGCATCTCGGCCGGCGTCGTCCTCGACGGGGCACTCCTCGGCGGCGACAACAGCTTTGCCGGCGAGGTGGGCCACGTCGTCGCCGATCCGGATGGAGCCGTCTGCGCCTGCGGTCTGCGCGGCTGCCTCGAGACGATCGCTGCCGGTCCGGCCATCGGTCGCCAGGCCGACGAGGCGATGGCTGCCGGTCGCAGGTCGGTGCTGTCGCCCCATTCGAGCGCCGCCGATGTCTTCCGCGCCAGTGCCGCCGGCGACGAGGTCGCGATCGAGATCACCGAACGAGTGGCCGACCACCTGGCGCGAGCGATCCGAGCGCTTGCCCTGACCCTCGGTGTCAAGCGAGTCGTCATCGGCGGCGGCGTCGCGGCCGCCGGACCTGCCCTTCTCGAACCTATCCGAGCGAGCATCGCCCGCGAATGCGCGGCCTCGCCGCTGGCCCAGGCCGCCCTGGGCGATGCGACCGTCGAGCTGCTGTCGCCTCGCGAGGCGCCCGGCGCGCGCGGGGCGGCAGCGATCGCTCGCCATCGCATCGGCCTGCCTGTGCGAGAGGGGGTGGGCGCGCGATAACTCACACGGCGGCTTTGCTAGAGTCGGATAATCAACACCGGACGGAGCGGAGCCACTCATCACCCACAGTGATGGCAGTTCTTAGGAGGAGCGATTGATGGCCCAGCGACTACGGACAACGACCGCTTTAGCGGTCGTTGCCATGATGCTGTTCGGCGCATGCTCGAGCAGCGCCACGACCCCACCACCGACATCAGCCGCGACCGGCACGCCGGCTGCGACCGGCACGCCGGCCGCGTCCAGCGCGGCGAGCGCACCGGCTTCGGCCGCCCCCGCACTCGCCGTGCCGGCCGTCCCGACCGGCTACGCCGAGCTTGACCAGGCATTGACCAAGGGTGCCGACGGCAAGTTGCCGTTCGCCGGCAAGAAGGTCTCGTTCCAGACGCAGTGGATCGGCGGCGAGGGCCTGGGATTCGCTGCCGCGATCGCCGACTTCGCAGCGGCGACGGGAATCAATATCCAGGTTGACAGCATCGGGTCGAGCCACGAGACGGTGCTGAAGGCCCGCATCGATGGCGGGAGCCCGCCCGACATGGCGATGCTCGCCCAGCCGACCGGAGTGCTCGCGTACGCCGCCAAGGGCAAGCTCATCGATGTGGCCCCCTTCATGAACACCGCTGCCAACAACAACAAGCTCACCGCTGAGCACCCGGCGACGATCGGCCTGGTGACCGAGGGCAACCACATCTGGGGCATCCCCTACAAGGCCGACGTGAAGTCGGTGGTCTGGTATCCGATCAAGGCCTTTGCCGCCAAGGGCTACCAGGTCCCGAAGACGTGGGACGACCTCGTCGCCCTGTCCGACAAGATCGTCGCCGCCGGCAGCAACCCGTGGTGCGTCAGCGCCGGTGGTCCCGGCACGGCGACCGGCTGGGAGCTCACGGACTGGATCGAGGAAGTCGTCCTCAAGACGCATCCGCTCTCGTACTACAACGACTGGATCAGTCACAAGGTCACGTTCGAGGATCCCGGCATCAAGGCCGCCTTCGACAAGGTCGGCTCGCTCCTGTTCAAGCAGGGCTATGTCAACGGCGGTGGGCCGGCCATCGTCAACATGGATTCGAAGACCCCGATGGATCCGATGTTCAACCAGGACACGGCCGCGCCGGGTTGCTGGATGCAGAAGGTCCCGCTCTGGTACGGCCCGGACTTCTTCCCGGACCGGCGAGCGAGTGGCGGGAAGGCAGACTCGAAATATGTGATCGGCACGGACATCGGGGTCTTCGCCTTCCCGAATATCGACGGGACCAACAACAATGTCGAGGGCTCGGCTGACACGCTGATGGTTCTCAAGGATCGCCCTGAGGTCCGCGCCTTCGCCGAGTTCCTGGCCACACCGGAGGGCCTCGAGAACTGGATCAAGGGCGTCGGAACCATCTCGGCCAACACCAAGACGCCGGCCGACTGGTACGCCGGGAACTACAAGCTGACGGTCGCTTCGCAGGCCGTCAACAACGCGACGGGCATCGGATTCGACGCGTCGGACCTGATGCCGCCGTCTGTCGGCCAGGGCACCTTCTGGACGCAGATCAGCGACTGGGCGAACAACAACGGCTCGAACACGGATGCCGTGTTGAAGGCCATCGACGACAGCTGGCCCACGCCATAGCGGCCAGTAGGTCGGTCACAAGCCCCTAGTAGTTGCGGGGCGCCTCACCCGACGGGTAGGCGTCCCGCTACCATATCTGCGAGGAGGCTACGTGGCGGTCGCCCCAATCCGAGAACCCGGCGGGTCCCGACTTCTGCTCATCGGCAGCCTCATCGGGCTGGTCCTGGCGGGTCTGGGCGTGCTCGTCCTCATCGATCCGCATGGTGGCCAGAACCTCCTCGCCTCGATCTACGACCTCCTGGGCAACTCGGCGGGGGCCGACGACCTCCGCAACGGCGTGGGGGACCAGCTCTTTGCTAAGCTGCTGCTCGCCGCGATCGCCCTGCTCGTCGGCGTGGGTGGGATCTGGATCCTCTTCACCGCGGTCAGCTCACTCGTCGAGCGGTTGAATCCCAAGGCCCGCAATCGGGTCATACCCTGGGTCTTCGTCGTGCCGGCCCTGTTGCTGCTCGGGGTCTACCTCGTCTACCCGGCCATCTCGACGGTCATCGGCAGCTTCCTCAATGACAAGGGCGACTTCACCCTCGCCAACTGGGCCAGCCTTGCCACCCCCCCGTTCCTGGAGATCCTCCGCAACAACGCACTCTGGCTGGTGGTCGTCACCGGTGGCAGCGTCGGCCTCGGGCTGGTGGTCGCCGCGCTCTTCGACCGCATCCGTCGGGAGTCGCTGGCGAAGGTCTTCATCTTCACGCCGCTTGCGATCTCACTGGTCGGGGCGACGGTCATCTGGACGTTCGTCTATGCCTGGGCACCGCCGGGCCAACCGCAGTACGGACTGCTGAACGCGGTCTGGACCGGATTCGGGTTCCAGCCCGTCGCCTGGGCGACCACGTTCCCTATCAACCTCCCGGCCGAGATGCTGATCATGATCTGGCTCCAGACCGGCTTCGCGATGGTCGTTCTGTCGGCAGCCATCAAGGGCGTCTCGACGGAGATCACCGAGGCCGCGCGGCTGGATGGTGCGACAGAGCGCCAGCTGTTCTTCCGGGTCGTCGTGCCGATGATCCGCGGCTCGATCATCACGGTCACCACGACCATCGCGATCGCGACGCTCAAGATCTTCGACATCGTCATGTCGATCAGTGGCGGCCGCAATCACGACGACGTCGTGGCGGTCCGGATGTTCAGCGAGATGTTCCAGTTCTTCAATGACGGACGCGCCGCGGCGCTCGCGACGGTCCTCTTCATCGCCGTCCTGCCGGTGATGTTCCTCAACCTGCGCAATTTCCGGCGCCAGGGAGCCATGTGATGTCCGCGACCGCCCAGCCCATCACGAAGCACTCGAGGACACGCTTCTCCTTCTGGCATCCGCGGATGCTCCAGAGCCTGCCGTTGCGCATCTCGGTCGTCGTGATCTGCTTCCTGTGGACGCTTCCCTCGCTGGGCCTGCTCGTCACCTCCGTTCGGAACCCAGAGTTGATCCTTAACTCCGGCTGGTGGGAGAGCCTGCTGCACCCGTTCGCTGCGAACCAGTGGACCCTGCAGAACTACGAGCAGGTGCTCGGGAGCGACAACCTGGGCAACGCGTTCCTGAACAGCCTCATCGTCACGATCCCGTCGACGGTCATCCCGATCACGATCGCGGCCTTCGCCGCGTACGCCTTCGCCTGGATCCCGTTCCCGGGGCGCGGGCCCCTGTTCATCCTCGTGGTGGCGCTGCTCGTCGTGCCGATCCAGATGGCGTTGATCCCCATCCTGCAGATCTACAGCGCCGCATCGCTGTACGGGACATTCGTGGGGATCTGGCTCGCCCACACGGCGTTCGGCCTGCCGCTGGCCATCTTCCTGCTCTACAACTTCATCTCGCAGCTCCCGCGGGACCTGTTCGAGTCGGCCGCCATCGACGGCGCCACGCATTTCCAAGCGTTCATCCACATCGTGCTGCCGCTCTCGATCCCGGCACTAGGCGCCTTCGCGATCTTCCAGTTCCTGTGGGTCTGGAACGATCTCCTCGTGGCGCTGGTGTTCCTGGGTCCGGGCACGGACGTGCGAGTCATGCCGACGGCGCTGTTCAACATGCTGGGCGCCCACGGAGGCGCGTGGCAACTGCTGACCGCCGGCGCGTTCCTGACGATGCTCGTGCCGCTGGCGGTCTTCCTGCTTCTCCAGCGGGCCTTCGTGAGAGGGATCCTGGCCGGCTCGGTAAAGGGGTGACGCTGGCGCGGCTCATGATCGCCTTCGCCGGCACCGAGCTGCCGCTATCGGCGGCGAGGCGGATCAACGAACAGGGCGCTGCCGGGGTGACGCTCTTTCGCGTCCACAACATCGTCGATCCGCCCCAGATCCGGAGGCTGACCGACGCCATCCAGAAGGCACGGCCGGCCGGAGCACCACCGTTGGTGGTCGCCGCCGACCAGGAGGGCGGCCAGGTCATCGGCCTGGGCAAAGGGACGACCCAGTTCGCGGGCGCGATGGCGCTCGGCGCGACCGGCGACGAGCACCTGGCCGAGCGCGTCGCTGGCGCGACGGCGCGCGAGCTGCGGGCCCTCGGCGTCAACGTGAACTACGCGCCGGTGTGCGACGTGGCCAATGATCCGGCCAATCCGGCGCTCGGCATCCGCAGCTTCGGTGACGATCCCGAGGCCGTCGGAGGATTCGCGGCCGCGACCGTCCGTGGCCTGCAGCACGACGGCGTGGCCGCGACGGCCAAGCACTTCCCGGGCGCCGGCGACACCGCCGCGGATCCGCACCACGAGCTGCCGCTGGTGGCCCGGACGGCCGCCGAGCTGGCCGGGCGGGAGCTGGTCCCGTTTCGAGCGGCGCTGGAAGCGGGCGCGCGGATGGTCATGACCGGCCACTTCACGCTACGCGGTCAGAGCGACGACCTGCCGACCAGCCTGTCCGCCGCGGTCCTGCGCGACCTGCTGCGCGGGCAGCTCCACTTCGACGGCGTGACCGTCACCGATGCCCTGGACATGCGGGCCCTGGCCCAGGGGTCGGCGCAGATCGTCGATGCCGTCGCCGCCCTCCGTGCCGGCGAAGACGTGCTGCTCGGGACAGCGGACGAACCGGCGCTGGAACGGCTGGAGGAAGGCCTCGCGCAGGCGCAGCGGCGCGGCCTTATCGATGCCGATGACGACGCCGCGGCGAAGCACCGGCTGGGCGAGCTGCGCCGCTGGCTGGGACGCTACGACCAGCCGTCGCTCGACGTCGTCGGGTGCGCCGAACATCAGGCGCTCGCCGACGAGCTGGCCCGACGTTCGATCACGCTCGTCCGCAACGATGACCGGCTATTGCCGTTGCAGCCGGCCGCCGACGCGCGGATCGCGCTCGTCCAGTCGATGCCCGCCGACCTGACGCCGGCCGACACGTCCTCCACGGTGCCGCCGACGCTGGCGTCGGCGCTCCGCCGGCGGGTGGCGGGCGTGGAGGAGATCCTTCTGCCGCCGGCGCCGGGCGAAGCAGACATCGCCGGGCTCCGCGAGCGACTTGCGACCTTCGACCTCGTCGTCGTCGGGACGTTCTCCGCGCACCTCCAGCCGGCGCAGGCGATGCTGGCCGCGGCGGTCCTGGCGTCCGGCAGGCCGGCCGTCACCATCGCCCTGCGCACACCGTGGGACCTGCTCGCTTACCCGTCCGCCAGAACCCATGTCTGCAGCTACGGCATCCTGCCGCCGTCGATCGAGGCGCTGGCGGCCGCGCTGCTGGGCGAGGCGCCGTGCGTCGGCCGGTTGCCGGTCGACATCGCCGGCCTGTATCCACGCGGTTACGGGCTCACGGCATGGGCCTGAGGGACGAGATCCTGGAGCAACCGTCCGCCGCGCAGCGACTGCTCGACGCTGGGCCGACGACGTTCGCCCCGATCTCCGCGGCGGTAACGTCGCGTCGGCCGCGGTTCGTCGTCATCGCCGCCCGCGGCAGCTCGGACAACGCCGGCATCTACGCGCAGTACCTGCTGGCGACACGAAACGGCTTGATCGTCGCCCTGGCCGCGCCGTCGACGATCACGCTGTACGGAGCGCGCCCGGATATGGCCGAGGCGCTGGTCGTCGGCATCTCGCAGTCGGGCCGCTCACCGGACATCATCGCGGTGGTCGAGGAGGCGCGGCGGCAGGGCGCGCTGACGGTCGCGCTGACCAACGACACGGATTCCCCCCTGGCCGAAACGGTCGACCACGTGGTCGACCTGCGCGCCGGACCAGAGCAGGCGACGGCCGCGACCAAGACCTACACGACCGAGCTGCTCGCGGCGGCGCTGCTGTCGACGGCCCTCGACCCGCCCTTGCCAGGAGAGACGGCCGACCTGGCTGGCCTGCCCGCCTTGATCTCGCTCGCGCTGACGACGGAGCCGTACGCGCGCGATCTGGCCGCCGCGCACGCCAAGCGCCAGCGTGCCGTCGTGCTCGGCCGCGGCTACAGCTACCCGAGCGCTCGCGAGTGGGCGCTCAAGCTGCAGGAGATGGCGCTGGTCGCTGCCATGGCGTATTCGGCGGCCGACTTCGAGCATGGGCCGCTTGCGCTGGCTGAGCCCGGCTTACCAGTGCTGGCGGTGGCCCCGATCGGCCCCGAGCTGGAGGCCCAGGTCGCCCTGTTGGCCGGTCTGAAGAGGGACCACGGCGCGCACCTGCTGGTGATCTCGGACGCGCCGTCAGCGCGTGAGATCGACGAGGGGCTGGCCCTGCCTGACGGCATCCCGCCCTGGCTGGCGCCGATCGTCGAGATCCTGCCCGCCCAGCTGTACGCCTATCACCTGACCGTCGCGCGCGGCCTCGACCCCGAGCATCCGCGCACGATCAACAAGGTCACCGAGACGCGCTAGCGAGCGCAACCTACTCCCGGGCGATGAGCCGCTGATACCAGCGCGCGCTGTCCTTCGGCGTGCGGCGCTGGCTGCCGAAGTCGACGTGGACCAGGCCGAACCGCCGGCTGAAGCCAAAGCTCCACTCATAGTTGTCGAGCAGCGACCAGACGTAGTAGCCGGTCAGCGGCACACCTGCGCCAAGCGCGTCAGAGACCGCGACGATGTGGCGTGCCAGGTAGTCCAGCCGACCCACATCGTGCACCCGGCCGTCCTGATCGACGGTGTCAGGGTAGGCGGCGCCGTTCTCGGTGACCACGACCGCGGGCGGTGCGTACGTCTGGGTGAGCCCGAGCAGCACGTCGCGCAGACCGTCGGGCGCCACGTGCCAGCCCATCTGCGTCTGCTCCGCGCCCGGCAGCGCGCCGATCTCCCAGTCGAATGCCCGGTCCGACCTCGCGCGGACCGAATCGCGCCGGTAGTAGTTGAGGCCCAGGTAATCGAGATGGCCGGCCGGCGGCTCGGCGAGGTCGATGCCGTCGAGGTGACCCGCCTCGCGGTGAGCCTCGAGTCCGAGCGCCGGGTAGCCCCGGCCGAACAGCGGATCGAGGAACCAGGCGTCGCGAGCGGAGCGCCACTGGTCGGCGGCGACTCGATCGCGCTCCGAACCGGACGCCGGCGCGACCTGGTTGACGTCGATGGCCACGCCGACCTTCGAGGCGTCGACCAGCGCGTGGATCGCCTGGGCGGCGCTGGCATGAGCGCGCAGCTGGTTGTCGGCCACCCGGATCGCCGTCGGCCAGTGACGCAGCCCGGGCGCATGAAGGCCGTCGGCATGGCCGAGGAAGGCAAAGACGGCCGGCTCGTTGAAGGTCATCCAATCCTTGACCCGGTCGCCCAGGTTCGTCGCGAGCAGCGCAGCGTAGTCGGTGAACCAGCCCACGACCTCCGGGTCGGCGAAGCCGCCGCGGTCCTGCAACGCCTGCGGCAGGTCCCAGTGGAACAGGTTGATGAGCGGTTGGACGCCTGCCCCAAGCAGGGCGTCGACGAGGCGCTGGTAGAAGTCCAGGCCGCGCTGGTTGAGGGCGCCAGTCCCGGTGGGCAGAACGCGCGACCAGCTGATGCTGAAGCGATATGCGCGCGCGCCCAGATCGGCCATCAGCCGCACGTCCTCTGGGTAGCGGTGGTAGTGGTCACAGGCGACGTCGCCCGTGCTGCCATCGGCGATGGCGCCCGGCTGGCGGGCAAAGGTGTCCCAGATCGACGGTCCTCGGCCGTCCTCGGCCGCTGCTCCCTCGATCTGGTAAGCGGACGCGGCGAAGCCCCAGGCGAAATCAGCCGGGAAGGGCCGGGCGAGCCGGGCTGGGTCGGTGTCGAACGCAGGCGATGTATTCACCCGTCCACCTACTTTAGTGGGTGCTCCGTCCAGTTGTCGGTGTCCAGACCGGAGGAGCAGGAGTCGTATCTGGCTCCACGGCTTGGGATGAACGCCAACCCGCGCGCAGTCAGGCGTGCGGGCGCGCTTGGCCCGGGATCAGGAGGGTGGGTTCTTCTGCTGCTGCGCGAGCTGCTTCTGGACCTCTTGGTCGATCTCGTTCTGGCGGCGCTGCCGAGTGCGCCTGACCACGATCAGGCCCATGATCCACGGCCAGATGAGCGCCACCACCAGGCCGACGAGGATCGCCAGTGCCCAGTTGGGCGTGGCCGGTGTCGCCGCCCCGCCGGAAAGCCAGTACACGATCAAGAAGGCCACCACGCCAAGGATGATCCCGGTGATCCGCCGAATCATTGCGAGCCCTCCATCCTTCGGGCGGCCCCGCGCATCGCGGCGCAGCGCCCTTGACCTGAGCCTAGGCGCCGCGGGGTCGCCCCGTCAAACGGATCGAGTGTCACCCCATCCGCGGTCAGTCCGGGGCTGCCGCCCCGACCCTAACGGGCTGCGCAGTCGACCTACTCCACGTACTGCAGGGGGGTGACCACGAAATCATCCGGCAGCTGCACGCCGGTGGCGTGGTTGGGGCAGTAACCGTTGGGGTTCTTGGCCAGGTACTGCTGGTGATATTCCTCGGCGAAATAGAACGGCCCGGCGGGTTCGATCTCCGTCTTGATGGTCTCGAACCCGGCTGCGGTCAGCCGCGCCTGGTAGGCGGCGCGTGAGGCCTCGGCGAGGTGCTGCTGCTCCGCGGAGTGGGTGAAGATCGCCGAACGGTACTGGGTCCCGATGTCGTTGCCCTGGCGCATGCCCTGCGTCGGGTCGTGGTGCTCCCAGAACACCTTCAGCAGCTGCTCGTACGAGACGAGCTTGGGGTCGAACACGACCCGCACGCTCTCGGCATGGCCGGTCTTGCCGGTGCAGGCCTCTCGGTATGTGGGGTTCGGCGTGTAGCCGCCGGCGTAGCCGACCGCGGTGACCCACACCCCGCGGGTCTCCCAGAAGTCCTTCTCGGCGCCCCAGAAGCAGCCGAAGGCGAAGTCGGCCACCTCGAGCCCGTCCGGGTAGGGCGGCAGGAGCGGGTGGCCATTGACGAAGTGGGTGGTCAACCCGGGCATGGGGTCGGTGCGGCCGGGCAGGGCATCGGCTGGCTTGGGCATGCTGGGTTCACGGAACAGGAACATGCCCAGATGGTACGCCGGGTCTGTGACGACGCGGTGACAGGCCCTGGGCCACCGGCCGCCTGAGGCCACCGGCCGCCTGAGGCCCTCCAAGCCGGCGACTGGGGCCCTCCAAGCTGGCGACCGGACACAAACGGCCCATTACAGCCGACGAGAGGCCCGGCGAGGCCCGATGACGCGTCGTTCCCCCCTGG
>JBIOID010000045.1:0-10750 GCA_044449585.1 Candidatus Limnocylindrales bacterium | reverse complement strand
CGGCCACGGCCGAAGCACCGGACGGGGTCACCACGCTGCCGGAAGTGGTGCCGACCAAGCCGGCCGCCCGCCGGGCGAGCAACGGGCGAGCCGCCAAGGCGCCCAGCGGCGGCACGGCCAAGACCACGCCCCGGCCGAGTGCCCCATCGGTCGCCGCCGCCAAGACAGCCACCCCGGCGGCCCAGCCGGCAGGAGAACGATAGCCGTGCCCAAGATGAAGAGCCACAAGGCCGCCCAGAAGCGGATCGCCGTGACCGGCGGCGGCAAGGTCGTGCGCGTCAAGGCGTGGCGCGGTCACCACCTCGACATCAAGTCGTCGCGACGCACCCGCCGCTATGCCGGCAAGGCGCTGCTCGACCCGACCGCCGCCAAGCAGGTTCGGCGCCTGCTGCCGTACCTCTAGGAGGCCAGCCCGATGGCACGCGTCAAGCGCGGCGTCGCCGCCCATCAGCGTCACAAGCGACTGCTCCAGGACGCCGAGGGCCGGCGCGGCACGCGCCGCAAGCTGGTCAAGCCTGCGCGTGAGGCGCTGCTCCACGCGATGGCCTACAGCTATGTCGGCCGCAAGCAGCGCAAACGCCAGATGCGCAGCCTGTGGATCGTGCGCCTGAACGCAGCCGCCCGCCTGAACGGGCTGACCTACGCCAAGCTCATGACGGGCCTCAAGGCCGCCGGCGTGGCCCTCGATCGGAAGGTCCTGGCCGACATCGCCGTGCGCGATGCGGCGACCTTCGCCCGCATCGCCGAGGTCGCCAAGCCCTCCTGACGGCCAGCCGGGCCGCTATCGTCACGGTGCCCATGGACCCCGACGCGCTCGACGTCGAACTGCGCGCCCTCCAGGCGCGAGCGGTGGCCGCCATCGCCGCCGCGCCGGATGACCGCGCCCTTGAAGCGGTCGAAGCCGATATCCTGGGACGCAAGTCGGGTGCCCTGACGGTGATCCTGCGGGGCATGGCCACGCTGCCGGCGGACGCTCGACCACGCGTCGGCGCGCTGGCCAACGAGGTCCGGGCGGGCGTCGAGGCGGCCCTGGCGATGCGCCACGGGGTGCTCGACGCGGCGGCCCTGGATCGGCGCCTGGCGGCGGAGCGGGTCGACCCGACGTTGCCCGGCCGGCCCCTCGCGCGTGGCTCCCTGCACCCCCTGATGGAGACCAGTCGCGAGATCGCGCGGATCTTCGGCCAGTTCGGGTTCGTCGTCTTCGAAGGGCCGGAGGTGGAGACCGACGAGCTGAACTTCGAGGCCCTCAACATCCCCGCCGACCATCCCGCGCGCGACCTCTGGGACACCCTGTACGTGGACGCCCCGACCGCCGCCTCGGGCCAGCGCCTACTCCTGCGCACCCACACGTCACCATCCCAGATCCGGGTCATGCGCGGATCCGCGCCGCCGATCCGGGCCCTGATGCCGGGACGCTGCTTCCGGCACGAAGCGGTCGACGCCAGCCATGGCTTCGAGTTCTTCCAGGTCGAGGGCCTGATGGTCGACGAAGGCACCACGCTGGCCGACCTGCGCGGCCTCCTGGACGAGTTCGCTCACGCCCTGTTCGGCGCGGGCCGGCGCACGCGCTTCCGGCCGGGCTACTACCCGTTCACCGAGCCGTCCGTCGCCTTCGACGTGGAGTGCCTGCTCTGCGGCGGGCAGGGTTGTCCGGCCTGTGGTCGGAGCGGCTGGATGACCATCCTGGGTGCCGGCATGGTCCACCCGGTCGTGCTGCGCAACGGCGGTCTGGACCCCGAGCGCTACCAGGGCTTCGCTTTCGGCATGGGCACCGACCGCATCGCGCTGCTGCGCCACGGCATCACGGACCTGCGGGTCTTCCTCGAGGACGACCTGCGCTTCCTGGAGCAGTTCTGATGCGAGCGGCATACCGCATATAGAACAGCCCGACGCAGGGAGAGCGCGCCGGGCTGCCGCGCTTGCACCCGGCTATTTGCCGCGTCTGGCCGGGCGTCACCCGCTCGGGATCGCTCGCGCCTTCACCTTGGCCGAGGTAGAGCGGCGCGAAGGCGACCTGCCGGTCACCGATCGGGAGGGTCCGCCCGAGCCGGGTCGGCGGGGAGGGCAGGGGACGAGACAGGGCATACGCTCGACGAGCATTAGGTAGCCGACCGCCGCCGAAGCCAATGCAGCGAGGTTGGCACGCCTCACGGCGTGGAGGTCCCGCGAGCCGCCCGGCGCCTGCGCTCGGCCAACAGTTTCATGGTCGGTGAACCCCGGATACCAGCGCTCATCGTCGGCCAGCTGATGCTGAACGGTTGCCTCAAGGACAACCCACACCGTTGGCTGGCGGTGAGGCGCCCGGCGATGGGAGTGGGGACACGAAGTCGACCGTGCGGATCCGGCCGCTCTCGGTGCCCAGCTCGATATCCGCGCCACCGCCTACCATGTGGACCGATGAGACACCCCGAACCGCGCAGCCGGCAGTCGAGGTCGGTCCATTCGCCGCCCAGGCGGAAGTCGCCGTGACACGTGCGGTGGTCACGGACGCTCGGAATGTCGCGGGGCTGGCCTTGATCGGGGCGATGCCCATCATGTTTGCCATCGTGGTGATGGCCACCGTCGGGCGATACGGCTTCAGCCCCGCTGACGAGGGGCTCGTGCAGGATTACGCGTTGCACATGCTGGCCGGCCAGGTGCCGCATCTCGCGTTCATCTCCACCCGGCCCGTCGGGTCCAGCATCCTGCACCTGCCGACCCTACTAGCCGGCGGAGCCTGGATCATCCAGGAGCGTTTCATTGCCGCGGTCGAGTTCGCGGTGGCCAGCCTCGCACTTACCGTCGTCATGCTGCGAGAGCGCCCGGCGCGCATCGGGCCCGCCGTGATCGCCGCCACGGCAGCGGCGGCTGCGATCAATCTGCACACATTTCCCCTGATGGCCTGGTACACGGTCGACGGACTCGTCCTGGTGGCCGTCGGTTACGCCCTCGTCCTCGCGGGCGTGAGATCAGGCTCTCGGTGGCGAGTCCTCGCCGGACTGTTCCTCATCGGAGTCGCGACCACGACGAAGCAGAGCTTCGCACCGGCCGTCCTGATCGGCCTGGTCGTGGCTTTTGAAGGCCGGCGGCGGTGGGTCCGTTCGACGAGGGCCGACATCGTCGCGGCACTGGTCGCAGCGGCACTGGCGCCGGCCAGCTATATCCTCGCGGTGTCTGCAGCCGGTGGTGCGAGTGAGCTGGTGGCCCAGGCCACAAGCGTTGACAAGCAGTTCCTCCTGGCGCCGCTCACCGATCTCGCGAGTCGCCGGATGGAGCTTGTGGTTGCGATCGGCGCCATGCTCATCGTCGTGGCGATCGTCGCCCAGCGCCGGCCTTCGACCTGGTCGAGGCACCTGCCCGTGGTGACGACCGTCGTGGCTTCCCTCGCTGTCGTCTTCCTGCCGCTACTCCTGTCCGACGTGCTGTGGTATGGCTCAGGTTGGGGCTGGGCGCCGTTCTGGTTCTGCCTCGTCGCGTGCATCGGGCAGTGGATTGCCACCCGGCGCCCCGACCCAGGCGCTTTCATGGTCCTGTCGGCGGCGTGGATGGCCTCGCTGTCGTTGGGCGCGCCATACCCGAATCTGGTCGCCGGCTCACTCACCCTCTTGACGCTCATGCGCCTGTGGGAATCGGTCCCTCTGCCCCACGTGAGCACCCTCGCGGTTCGGGTCGGGGTCGGACTGGGCGCCGCGGCCGTGCTCGCCGTTGTCCTGATCGCCCGAACAGACTCGGTCTACCGGGACCTCCCTGCTTCCCAGTTGACCGCCGACCTCACGGGGGTCAGCCCGGCGCTCGCGGGAGTCGTGACGAACCCGACCACGGCCGCCTATCTCGAACAGATCAAGACGTGCGTCGCGAGGTTTCCCGCCTCGAGGGTCGCGATCCTGCCGGACGGGGCCGGGGCCTATTCGGCGCTCGGGCTGCACCCGGCCCTGCCCATCGACTGGCTGTGGCCCCCGGACTACCAGGGCTCCGCGGGATCCCGGGCGATGATCGTCGCGGCCGCCGCGGAGTTGCGCCGCGATGGAGACGCTCTCGTACTGTGGCAGAGCTTCGACACCGGGGGTCTCGCAAACATGGCCACGCTGCCGAGGGCAACGCTCGCGTCGCGACCGTACGACCACGACCCCCTGCTCGGCGCCCAGATCCGTTCTGCCATCGGGGGGTTCAATGACACGTGTGGCAGCTTTCTGGTGCGATACGTCCCTGCCGGGTCGGGCGGCTCCCCGTAGCACTACGCTGGCTCTGTTCCTGTTGTCGAGCGCCTCCATGCCGAGCTCCCGGCGATCCGTGGCCTGCGCAACGACCTCGGGCGGGGCGTACTCAACGCCATGAAGGCCGGGATTGCCGCGTCGGGGGCGCGTACGTCCTGATCTCGATGGCCGACGGCTCGGACGAGCCGGGCGTCGTGGAGCGGATGGTTGCGTTGGCACGGGACGGCGCGGACGTGGTGGCGGCCTCCCGGTACCTGCGCGGCGGACGTCAGGTCGGGGGCCCGCCCGTGAAACGGCTGATGAGCCGCACCGCCGGGCTCACGCTCCACTGGTTCGGGGGCGTGGCTACCGACGACCCGACCAACAACTTCAAGCTCTACGCACGCCGCTTCCTCGACGCGACACCGATCGAGAGCGAAGTGGGGTTCGAGCTCGCGCTTGAGCTCACGGTCAAGGCGACGCTCCTCGGGCGGCGCGTCGCGGAGGTACCAACCACGTGGCGTGACCGGATGAGCGGTCAGAGCTACTTCAGGCTTCGCAAGTGGATGCCGCACTACCTGCATTGGTACAGAGTCGCGATGGTCGGGCGCCTATCGCGACTCCGGCGGTAGATCGCGTCGGCGGCGCTGCGCCGCACGTATCCGATGGGGTAGCGTTGCATCGTGCTCTCCTTGGCCTGTGCTGCCGTGTCCGCCATTCGTGCAGAGCAGTTCTGATGCGCGTGCCGCTGTCCTGGCTGCGCGAGTACGTCGACGTGACGCTGGAGCCCGAGTCACTCGCCGAGCGCCTGACGTTGCTGGGCATGGAGGTCCAGAGCATCGAACGGCGGGGCGCCGACTGGCAGAACGTCGTCGTCGGCGAGCTGCTGGACGTGGCCGCCCATCCCAACGCTGACCGCCTGTCGCTGACGCGGGTCCGCACGAGCGTGGACGGCCCAGTGCTCGCCATCGTCTGTGGCGCGACCAACATCCGGGCCGGCCAGCGCGTGCCGGTCGCCCTGCCCGGGGCGATCCTGCCGGGCGGACGGGTCATCGAGCGAGCGCCCAAGATGGGCGTCCTCAGCGAGGGCATGCTCTGCTCCGGCGATGAGCTGCACCTCACGACCGATGCCGAGGGCATCCTCATCCTGCCGCCCGACGCGCCCCTGGGTCGGTCGCTCAGCGAACTGCTGGGCGACGTGATCCTCGACATCGACGTGAAGCCCAACCGCGGCGACGCCCTTTCCCTGGTGGGCCTGGCCCGCGAGGTCGCGGCGGTCACCGGGGTCCCGCTGCGCCAGCCCCTCATCGAGGTCGCTGAGACGGGCGACGAGACCGCCGGACATCTGGCCGTGAGCGTCGCCGATCCGTCCTTCTGTCCGCGCTTCGTGGGCCGCTACCTCGATGGCGTGACCGTCGGGCCGTCGCCCCTGTGGGTCCAGCTGCGCCTCTCGGCCGCCGGCCAGCGCCCCGTGTCCAACGTGGTCGACGCGAGCAACTACGTGCTGCTGGAGCTGGGCAAACCGGTCCACACGTACGACGCGGCGGCCATCGCCGACGGGCGCCTGGAGGTGCGCTACGCGCGGCCGGGCGAGCAGCTGGAGACGCTCGACCACGTGATCCGTACACTGACCCCGACGACGGGTCTGATCGCCGACCGCCGCGGCCCGCTGGGCATCGCCGGCGTGATGGGCGGCGCGGCCAGCGAGGTCAGCGACGCGACCACCACCATCATCGTCGAGTCGGCCATCTTCGACCCGGTCGCCATCCGTCGCACCGCCCAGCACTACGCCCTGCGCAGCGAGGCCAGCCTGCGCTTCGAGAAGGGCCAGCCGCACCTCCTCGCGCGCCAGGGCGCCGATCGGACCGCGCAACTGATCGCCGCGTGGGCCGGCGGCCGCATCGCGCACGGCGTCGTGGATACCGACCCGCGGACTCCGCCCGTGCGACACATCGCGTTCCGGCCGGCTCGTGTCAGCCGCCTCCTGGGTGTGGAAGTACCAGCGGCCGAGCAGCAGGCGCTGCTGGCCCGTGTGGAGGTCACGACTGGGCCAGCGGCCGCGGGCGACCTGGTCCCGGTGGCGGCCGGCCTGGAGGTGACGCTCGACGGGCCCGCGGCGGCCACGGCGCTGGTGGCCACCATCCCGGTCCATCGACGCGATCTGGCCCTCGAGGTGGACCTCGCCGAAGAGGTCGCGCGCATCCGGGGGTACGAGACCGTGCCCGGCCGCCTGCCGGCCACCCCGATGCCGCCCTACCGGGCCGATCCGCGGCGCGGGCCGGACATGGTGCGCGACCTGCTCAGCGGTCGCGGCCTGGACGAGATCGTGGCGCATGCGCTGGTCGGGCCGGACGATCACACCCGCCTGGGGATCGACGCCCACGACCCGGTCACGATCCGCGTGGCCAATCCCATCTCCACCGACCACAGCGAGCTGCGCCGCTCCCTCCTGCCCGGGCTGGTGCGCGTGCTGCGCGACGCGGAGCGCCAGCGCCGCTCCGATGTCGCCCTGTTCGAGATCGGCGCGACCCACACCTTCGAGAGCGGCGTGCCCCAGGAGGCGACGTGGCTGGGCCTGCTGCTGGCGGGGGCCTGGCCACCGGGGGCCTGGGATCGGGTCGCACCGGCGGCCGACATCGCCGACGCCAAGGGTGTCGTGGCCTGGCTCGCCGAGCGGGTGGGCCTGGGGCCGGTCGCCTTCGAGGCGGTCGACCCGCGGGCGGGCATCGAGCATCCGGGTCGGGTGGCCGCGGTGGTCACCCGCGACCACCCCGGTGGGTCAGCCGCGGGTGTCATGTTGGGCCGGGTCGGCGAACTGGATCCGCGCTACCTCGAGGCGTGCGGCAGTCGTGCGGAACGGGTCGCCTTCGCCGAGTTGCGGCTGATGGCCTTCGACGCGGCTGCCGGCCGCACCGTGCGCGTCGTGCCCTGGCCACGCGTGCCGGCCGTCGAGCGCGACCTGGCGCTGATCGTCCGTGCCGACCGACCGGCCGGCGAGGTGGCGGCGGTCATCCGCGACGAGGCCGGCGAACTGCTGCGCGACGTGCGCCTCTTCGACCGCTACGTGGGGCCACCGCTCGACGCGGGCGAGGTGGGCCTGGGCTTCCGCCTGCGCCTGCAGGCGGCGGATCGCACCCTCGCCGACGAGGAGGTGGATCGCCTTGTCGAGCGGGTGGTCGCCGCCCTGGCCAGCCGCACCGGAGCGCGCCGGCGGGCATGACCCCCCGGACCCGCGCTGGTGACACGATGCCCCAGCGAGGTGCGGTGCGAGGGGGTTTGGCGCATTGCGGGCGGCGCAACGGTACTGGTACGCTACGCCGCCGGCGTGCACCGAGGGACACGTCGTTGCGGAGGTCCGATGGATCTGCTCGACGGGATCAGGCAGTTCAACGTCGCCGACATCGTCATCGTCCTGCTGCTGGTGGGTGCCTTCGTCTTCGGTTTCGTGACGGGCGTCGTGCAGCAGCTGCTGACGCTGCTGGTCTGGCTGATCTCGCTGCTGCTAGCGGGCAACCTGATGGAGCCGCTGGGCAAGTGGATGGGCGGCTACTGGACCACCTTCAGCCTGCCGTACAGCATGATGCTGGCCTTCCTCGCCACGTTCACCGTCTTCATCATCGTCGGCGAGATCCTGATCTTCATCTTCTACAAGCGCGCGCCCATGGTCGCCCGCCTGGCGTTCCTGGATGAGCTGGTGGGTGGTGTGCTGGGGGTCATGGTCGGCATCCTCATCATCGGCACCTTCGTGATGGGCATCGACTCCTTCTACCAGAACAACCAGGTGGCGGCCAGCGCCGAGCAGCCGATCGCCAAGATCATCAACGACGGCCTCCTCAACTCGGTCATCGCCGGCTGGCTGCGCGGATCGCTGATCCCGGCCATCGCGCTGCTCGGGCCGCTCCTGCCGACCGAGCTGCGCGGCATCCCGTAGCGGCCGGTCCGCACATCGCGCGCGCCGCCGCGGCCAGCGCGCTCCGCCGGATCGCCCTGCCGGGCGACTTCTTCGACCGCCCCGCGTTCGACCTCGCGCCCGCGCTGTTGGGGTGCCGCGTCGTCCGCCACACCCAGGATGGTCGCACCAGCAGCGGCCTGATCGTCGAGACCGAGGCGTATGACGGGCCGGAGGATCGGGCCAGCCACGCGCGGTTCGGTCGCACGGCCCGCACCGCACCCATGTTCGGACCGGGTGGTCGGGCGTACGTTTACCTGGTGTACGGCATGCATTGGTGCCTGAACGTGGTGGCCGGCCCGACCGGCCGACCCGGCGCGGTGCTCGTGCGTGCGCTGGCGTCCCTCGATGGCCCGGCCGGGCTGGCCGTCGGGGCCGGCCCGGCGGATCGGTCGGTCACCCGGGCCGCGGCCGGTCCCGGGCGCCTGACGCGGGTCCTGGCCATCGACGGCACCCTGGATGGGGTCGACCTGACGCGGTCTGGCCCGTTGTGGCTCGCGGCGGCGCCGGCCGACGCGCTGGAGCGGCTCGGTAACGACGGCGTCGTCGTGGGACCGCGCATCGGGGTCGCCTATGCGGGCACGCCGTGGGCGGAGGTGCCGTGGCGCTTCGGCTGGCGCGGTCACCCGGCGCTCTCGCGCCCGTTCCCGCGCGAGGCTCGGGCGGCGCCCTGAGATGGACGCCAAGTCGCTACTCCTGCTGGAGTTCCCGGAGGTCCGCCGCCGCCTCGCGGAGGCGACCGCGTTCGACCCCTCGCGGCGTCTCGCGGAGCGGCTTGAACCGAGCAGCGACCCCGTCATCGTGGCCCAGTGGCTGGACCAGACGGACCAGGCCCGCGCCCTGGCCTCCGAGCGGCCGGGGGTGGGCATCGGCGGCGCCCGCGACATGGGCCCGGCCGTGGAGCGCGCCGCTCGCGGGGGGCGCCTGGAGCCGGTCCAGCTGCTCGATGTGGCGGTCACGCTGGAGGCGACGCGCCAGTTGCAGGGCGCCCTGGCGGAGGACATCCGGCCGCTGCTGCGCGATCTGGCGCGTCATCTGGCCCCCCTGCCGCACGTGCTGGGTCGCCTGGAGCAGAGCATCGACCCGGCGGGCGCGCTGCTCGACTCGGCCTCGCCCGCCCTGGGCGGCTTGCGGCGCCAGGTGCGCATCGCGTATGAGCGCCTGCGCAGCCGGCTGGAGGAGCTGGTCCACTCGAGCACGTACGGGGCGGCGCTGCAGGAGCCCCTGATCACCCTGCGCAACGGGCGGTACGTGGTGCCTGTCAAGGCGGAGGCGCGCAGCCGGGTGCGGGGCATCGTGCATGACCAGTCGGGCAGCGGCCAGACGCTCTTCGTCGAGCCGCTGGTGGCGGTGGAGCTGGGCAACCGCTGGCGCGAAGCCCAACTGGCGGTCCAGGCGGAGGAGGAGCGCGTCCTTGACGAGCTGTCGCACCTGGTCGGGGCGCAGGCGCCGTCCCTGCGCACGACCCTGGCGGCCCTCGCCGACTTCGACTTCTGGACGGCCAAGGCGCGGCTGGCGGCGGAACTCGACGGCATCCGCGCGGCCACGGCAGCCCGGCCGGAGGTGGTCCTGCTCAGCGCCCGCCATCCCGGTCTCACGGGTCACGTCGTGCCCATCGACGTGCGGCTCGGCGGCGAGTTCAGGGCCCTCGTCATCACCGGGCCCAACACCGGCGGCAAGACCGTGGCGCTGCGCACCCTCGGCCTGCTGGCGGTGATGCATCAGGCCGGGCTCCACATACCGGCCGCCGTGGGCAGCCAGCTGCCCATCTTCCGTGATGTCTTCGCCGACATCGGCGACGAGCAATCCGTAGCCCAGAGCCTGTCCACCTTCAGCGGCCACCTGCGTTCGATCGTGCGCATCGTCGGGGCGGCCGGTCCCGACTGCCTCGTCCTGCTCGATGAGCTGGGCGCCGGCACCGACCCGACCGAGGGCTCCGCCCTCGCGCAGGCGCTGCTCGACCACTTCATCCGGGCTGGCGCGCTGGTGGCGGCGACGACCCACTACGCCGAGCTGAAGACGTATGCCCACAACACGCCGGCCGCGCGGAACGCGTCGGTGGAATTCGACCTGGAGACGCTCAGCCCGACCTACCGCCTGACCATCGGACTGCCCGGTACCAGCCAGGCGTTCGCCATCGCCGAGCGGTTGGGCCTGCCGGCCGAGCTGGTGGAGGACGCGCGCTCGCGGCTCTCGCGGGCGCAGCAGGAGTTCGAGACGACGCTGGCCGCGATCAAGGCGTCGCAGACGACCGCGGCGGAGGCGACCGCGCGTGCCCATGCCGCGGAGGCACGGGCGGTCGAAGCGCGCCAGGCGGCCGAGCTGGAGCGCGCCCGGGCCCGTCGCGAACGTGATGACGCTTTCATGAACGCCCGCGAGGAGGCCGACCGGACGCTTGCCCGACTGCGCGAGGAGATCGCCCGGGTGCGCGACACGATGGGTCGCGAGACCCTCAGCGAAGCTCGCCTGGACGAGCTGGAGGCCGGCCTCGAGGCGCGTGCCGCGGCCCTGCCGGCCCCGCGCCGCCGCCGGGCCGGGCGGGGGCTCGATGCGCCACCGCCCGTGGTGGTGCGCTGGGCGCCGGGGATGGCCGCGCGCAGCCGGCGAGAGGGTTGGGAGGGCCGACTGG
>JBIOID010000044.1:0-10762 GCA_044449585.1 Candidatus Limnocylindrales bacterium | reverse complement strand
TCCACGGGGCGACCTGGGACTGAACCCGCGCCAGCCCCGCGCCAGCGCCGAGCCCCGCGCCAGCGCCAGGCTCCGCACCCGCCGCCGTGCCGCTGACCTATCCTGCCGAGGTGCAAGGATTCTCGGCCACGCCGCCGCCACCGGTCGTGCTGAGCGGGCATGACCTGACCCTCGAGGCGGTCGAGTCGGTCGCCCGGTTTGGGGCGCCGGTGGCCCTTGACGCCGATGCCCGCGCCCGGATGGAACGCAGCCGGCGCACCATCGAGCACATCGTCGAGGCGGGCGAGGCGGTGTACGGCGTCACCACGGGTTTCGGTGACCTGGCGTCCACCTCGATCGCTCCCGCGAATGCGCGCCGCCTCCAGCAGAACCTGTTGATCAGCCACGCTGTGGGCGTCGGGCCGCGCCTCGGGACGGATGCCGTGCGGGCCATGCTGCTTCTGCGTGCCAATACGCTGGCCGTGGGCCACAGCGGCTGCCGCCCGCTCGTGGTCGAGCGGCTCATCGACTTCTTGGAACGCGGCATCCACCCGGCCGTGCCGGAGCAGGGCAGTGTGGGCGCCTCGGGCGACCTCGCGCCGCTGGCCCATCTCGCGCTGCCGCTCATCGGCCGCGGCGAGGTCGAATACGGGGGTCGGTCGATGCCGGCCGCCGAGGCGCTCGAAGCGGCCGGGCTCGAGCCGCTCGTCCTGGAGGCCAAGGAAGGGCTGGCGTTGCTCAACGGGACCCAGATGATGACGGCCCTCGGCGCCCTGACCGTCCTCGACGGCGAGCGACTGACGCGCACGGCGAGCGTCGTGGCCGCCATCTCGGTGGAGGCCCTGTTGGGCACCGATGTCGCCTTTGCGGCCGCCTACCAGGCGGCCCGGCCCCACGTCGGTCAGGGCCAGGTGGCCGCGGAGCTGCGCCACGTGCTGCGCGACTCGCAGCTGCAGCGGTCGCACCACGGTCGGGCGCACAAGGTCCAGGACCCCTATTCGCTGCGCTGCGTGCCGCAGGTCCACGGGGCGAGCCGGGATGCCCTCGCCTATGCCCGTGGCATCCTGGAGATCGAGATCAACAGTGCGACCGACAACCCGCTCGTCTTTCCATCCGGCGGGGGTGCCGACGCCGATCCATCGGCCGTCGCTACCGCCGGCGGGCACGTCATCTCCGGCGGCAATTTCCACGGCCAGCCGGTCGCCCTGGCGCTCGATTTCGCCAAGCTGGCCATCGCCGAGCTGGGTTCCATCTCCGAGCGTCGCACCGCCCTGCTGCTCGACGCTCGACTCTCTGGCCTGCCGCCGTTCCTCGTCGCCCAGCCCGGCCTCAACAGCGGCCTGATGTTGCTGCAGTACACCGCCGCCGCGCTCGTCTCGGAGAACAAGGTGCTGGTCCATCCCGCGTCGGCCGACTCGATCCCCACCTCGGCCAACCAGGAGGACCACGTCTCGATGGGCGCGATCGCCGCCCGCCACGCCCGGGACGTGCTGGCCAACGTCCAGCACGTCCTGGCGCTCGAGCTGCTGTGCGCCTGCCAGGCGCTGGATCTGCGCACGCTGGACGGGCTGCGACCGGGCGAAGGCGTGGCGGCAGCCCACGCCCGCGTACGCCGGCTGGTGCCCCACCAGACGGTCGACCGCGACCCGGGCCCCGATATCGCAGCGGCCCTCGAGATGGTCCGCTCAGGCGCCTTCCTGGACCTCGTTCCGGTCTGACCCCGCCGAGCGTCCGCGTGCGCGGAACGCCGCTGAGCACAGAATCACGCTTGCGTCGCGGCGCAGGTTCGCTACAGTGCACCGAACGGGCCCGGCGCTTCATGGATCGGGCGATGGAAGGAGAGGGCGTATGGGGTTCCAGCTTCCGACCGCCGCGCCGACCCAGGCGGGTCCCGCCGGTCTGGTCTACGCGGACGTGCCGAACCGCGTCATCGCGTACATCATCGACGTGATCATCCTGGCGGTGATCAACTTCATCATCGGGGCGATCCTGGTGGGGCTGACCCTGGGCACCGGTTCGCTCGGGATCGGCTGGTTGATCTGGCTCATCGTCGCCCTGGCGATCAATATCGGGTACTTCGTCTACATGTGGACCGCCATGCGCGGGACGATCGGGATGAAGGCCCTTGGCATGCAGATCGGCAACGCGGCTGATGGCAAGACGATGACGATGGATCAGGCCATCCGGCGCTGGATCTTCGTCGGCGGTTGGATCGCCGTGGCCAACCTGTTCACCAGCGTCTTCGGCTTCCTGGGCATCCTGGTCTCACTCGCCGCCCTCGTCTACGTGATCTACCTGCTCTACACGACGGCGCAGAGCCCGACCAAGCAGGGGTTCCACGACATCCAGGCCCACACGATGGTGGTCAAGGCGTCGCGGTCCGTCGCCGTCTGATCCCTTCCTGCTCTATCTCGCCGGAGGCGCCCAGCCGCCTCCGGCTTCTTCTTGCCCGGCCCGCGGGATGCAGCGGCCCCGGGCTGCGTGGGACAATCGCGCGGTGGCGAGCATCCGCATCGTCGACGTCGACGACGAGCCCACGTTCCGGTCGATCCCGCCGTGTGCCGATCCGGGCTTCGACCACCGCACGTGTGACTACTGGGAGGATGCGGAGCGCGGCTCCCGTGCCGCCCGGCTGGACTGGCTGGCCGCCACGCCCGTCGCCCGCCCTCGACCGAGCCTGGCCGACAACCCCTTCGCCCCCCCGTCCGACCGTGCGCCCAGCCTGAACCCGTTCCTCGCCGGCGGCGACGACGACGAGGCCATCGACAACCCGTTCGCGCCGCAGCGCACCGTCGAGCGCCCCCGGACCAGCGGCGTCCCGCGCAAGATGGGCCTGCTCGACCGCGGTCGCGGCATCTTCGGCACGTACGCCAAGGTCCTGCTGCGCGACGATGAGCCGGCCGCCTACGTCCAGTTCGGGCCCCTGTCTGCCTACCCGCGCGCCCAGCGCCTGCGCGATCTCTATCCGCAGCTGCCGGCGACACCGTTGCCGGCGGTCATCACCTGCATCGCCACGACCCGGTCCGCCCGGCGGGCCGGCCTGGCGGCGCGGCTGGCCTCCGTCGTCTGCGAGGACCTGGCCGCCCGTGGGTTCGCGGCCGTGGAGGCGTACCCCGACCTGACGCGTGACGAGGACCATGGCAGCGGCGCCACGCCGGCCTTCTGGGCGCGCCTTGGCTTCACGATCGCGGTCCAGGATGCCCGCTTCCCGGTCATGCGGCGCGAGCTGTGAGCAAGGACGTCGGGCCATGAGTACCGGCGCTCGCCCGGTGCGGGCTCCGCGCGGCAGCACCCTCACCTGTCGCGGGTGGCAGCAGGAGGCCGCCCTGCGCATGCTCATGAACAACCTCGACCCCGAGGTCGCCGAGCGACCGGATGACCTGGTCGTCTACGGCGGCACCGGGCGAGCGGCCCGCAGCTGGGCCGCCTTCGATGCCATCGTCAGGGAGCTGCGCCGCCTGGCCGACGACGAGACGCTGCTGGTCCAGTCGGGCAAGCCGGTCGGCGTCTTCCGCACCCACGAATGGGCGCCGCGGGTGCTCATCGCCAACAGCAACCTCGTCGGCAAGTGGGCCACCTGGGACGTCTTCCGCGAGCTCGAGCGGCAGGGCCTGACGATGTACGGCCAGATGACCGCCGGGTCGTGGATCTACATCGCCACGCAGGGCATCCTCCAGGGCACCTACGAGACGTTCGCCGAGCTGGCACGCCAGCACTTCGGCGGGACCCTGCGGGGGCGAGTGACGCTCACCGCCGGCCTGGGCGGCATGGGTGGCGCGCAGCCGCTGGCCGTGACCATGAACGAGGGCGTGGCGATCTGCATCGAGGTAGACCCGGACCGGGCGCGTCGGCGGCTGGACGTGGGCTACGTGGACCGCCTCACCGCGTCGACCGACGAGGCCCTGGCCTGGGCGCGCACGGCCGCCGAGCGAGGTGAGCCACTCTCCGTCGCCCTGATCGGCAACGCCGCGGAGGTCGAGCCCGAGCTGGTCCGACGGGGCGAGCCTTTCGACGTGGTGACCGATCAGACCTCCGCCCACGATGCGCTCGCCGGGTATGTGCCCGCGGAGATCGTGTTGGCCGACGCGCTGACCCTGCGCGACACCCAGCCGGACGTCTACATCGCCCGCTCGATGCGCTCCATGGCGGCCCAGGTGCGGGCCATGCTGGCCTTCCAGCAGGCGGGTGCCGTGGTCTTCGACTACGGCAACAACCTGCGCGCCCAGGCCAAGGAAGCCGGGGTGACCGACGCCTTCGACTACCCGGGCTTCGTGCCGGCCTTCATCCGCCCGCTCTTCTGCGAGGGCAAGGGCCCCTTCCGGTGGGTCGCCCTGTCGGGCGATCCGGCCGACATCAGGCGCACCGATGACACCATCCTCGAGCTGTTCCCGGACGACGCGCCGCTGCGTCGCTGGATCACCCTGGCGGAGGCCAAGGTGCCGTTCCAGGGCCTGCCGGCGCGCATCTGCTGGTTGGGCTACGGGGAACGAGCGCGGGCCGGGCTGGCCTTCAACGATCTGGTGGCACGCGGCGAGGTCGGGGCGCCGATCGTCATCGGGCGTGACCACCTGGACGCCGGCAGCGTCGCCTCACCGAACCGCGAGACGGAGGCGATGCGCGACGGCTCCGACGCCATCGCCGACTGGCCGCTCCTTAACGCCCTGGTCAACACGGCCGCCGGCGCGACGTGGGTGAGCATCCACCACGGCGGTGGCACGGGCATCGGCTACAGCCAGCACGCCGGCATGGTGGTCGTCGCCGACGGCACCGAGCTGGCGGCCCGGAAGCTGGAGCGGGTGCTGACGACGGACCCGGGCATGGGCGTCATCCGGCACGCCGACGCCGGTTACGAACGGGCCATCGAGGTCGCCCGCGAACGCGGCGTGCGCATCCCGATGCTGGATCAGGGCTGATCACTCCCAGGCGTCCCGGCCGAGCAGGGAGATCATCATCACCAGCACGAAGAGGACGAGCGGGATCGCCAGGATCACCTCCAGGAGCAACGTGCCCTGCCCCGACTGGATCACCAGTCCCAGCGCTGCCGCGAAGATCACCGCGTAGACGAGGCCGAGCAACGCCGAGCAGCCCAGGCTTCCGCGGCCGGGCGCGAAGATCAGCTTCAGGCCGAACGCGGCCCAGAAGAGGTTGCTGACCACGCCGACGAGCAGCACGGTGCGGAGGGCGTCGTCCAGGATCACGCCCTCCACCTTGCCAGCGCTGCCGATGGCCAGATCGCTCACGATGGTGGCCACCGCCGGCAACAGCCAGAAGACGCCCACCAGCAGGACCAGGACGCGCAGGCAGCTGAAACCTCGAGGCGGTTCCTCCACCTTCTCCGGCTGGGCCGGCGCGATGGGCCGTCCCCATTCCGTCCCGGCGTAGCGCTCGGCGTACGAGACGGGCGGGCTCGGCGGAGCGGGCCTATCCGGGGGCGGCGGGACGGGTCCGTCGGGTGCCGCAGGATCGGGTGGGCCGCTCATGCGGTCAGGTCAGCACGTCCCGCCCTTCGGCGATGGCTGCCAGCAGGCCGGTCACCTCGCGCATCGCCAGCCGATGGAGCCAGGGTCCGAAGGAGATGCGGGCCACGCGCAACTCGGCGAGCCGGGCCACCGAGGGCGCCTCCGGTCGAGCGTAGATGTTGACCGGACCGTGGATGCCCTTGACGAGGCCCATGATCGTCGGCTCATCGGCCACGAAGATGGGGTAGACGCAGTCCGCCCCGGCGTCGAGGTAGCGGTTGCCCCGCCGCATGGCCTCCGCCAGGCGCGTCTCCGGCACCCCGATCTCGCGGCTGTGGACGTCCACCCGGGCGTTGATGACGACCGGCACGGCAGCCTCATCGGCCGCTTGCCGCACCTCGGCCAGCCACGCCGCCTGGGCTCCCGCGTCGCGCAGGCCGCCCGCCCGATGGTCCGAATCCTCCAGGTTGCAGCCCACCGCCCCGACTGCCAGGAGACGCTCGACGAAGTCCGCCGCGCTCAGCCCATAGCCGGCTTCCGCGTCCATGGTCACGGGCACCGAGACCGAGGCCGCGATGCGGCCGACGGCCGCGAACATGGCGTCGACCCGCGCCAGCTCGCCGTCCTCGAAGCCGAGCGTCTCGGCCACGGCGCTGCTCGAGGTGGCGACCGCCGCGAACCCGGCCGCCTCGACGGCCCGCGCGCTGGGCACGTCCCAGGCGTTGGGCAGGATCAGCGGCCTGCCCACGGCGTGCAGGGCCCGGAGGGCCGCTGCGCGCCCGGCCAGGTCGGTCATCGACGCTCCCGGGTCAGGCTGGTCCGGCCAGCCGGGCGATGGCATCGGGCACGCGATGGAAGAGCGCCGGATCGGCCTGGCCGTGGAGCACACGGATCAGGGCAGCGGGCCGCAGGCCCATGGAGGATCGCCCGCGCGGCCCATCGAGGGTGATCGAGTCGCGACCCGTCGACAGCTCGGCGACCGTGGCATGGGCCCCCGGCACGAGACCCTGTTGCTCGAGGTAGACGAGCAGCTCGGCGTCCTCCTCCGCCTGCTCCGTGATGCGGTAGATGGTCAGGGCGACACCGGCCGCCATCTCGCTCAGGGGCGTGCCGCGCGGGCGGGACCGGGCGGCCGCGGCATCGATGGGGTTGCCGTGCGGGCACGTCGTGGGATGGCCCAGCAACTCCGCGATGGCCGCCTCCACGCGGGGCGACACGGCACCCTGCAGGCGGCCGGCCTCCTCGTCCGACTCGGCCCACCCGAGGCCGACGACCTTGATGAGCAGCCATTCGAGCAGCGAGTGGCGGCGGAAGATCGTGTCGGCCGCCTCGCGCCCGGCTCGCGTGAGCGACAGCTCGCGGCCCTCCGCGACCCGCACCAGGCCGTCGGACGCCAACCGGCCGAGCATCTCCGACGCGGCCTGCGGCGAGACGTGCAGGCTGCGCGCGAGGGCCGACGCCTGCGTCGTCGTTTCGCCGTCGGTCATCGCCCGCAGGGCCAGCAGGTAGTGCTGCGCAGCCTCCGACAGCGCGGGCCCGGGTGGGTCTTCGTGCCGTCGGCTCATCGGTCGATGGTAACGCCGGCGGCCGGTCGCACGACCGTCTTCAAGGCGCCTTGAACGGCGGCATCAGGAGTCCTTGACAAGCCTGGCGGCCCGCTACTACCATGCCAATCCCGACCCGCTGAGTCGGGATTGACCCGGCTCGTCGTCCCGTTTCCCGCGGCCATCCAGGAGGCTTCGACGTGACCTTCGGCCAGACCGTGCTCCTGTCCGCGTTCGCGGGGGCGACGATCTTCCTGGGGTTGCCAGTGGGACGCATGCGGGTCTCCCCGCGCGTCCAGGTGATGCTGACGGCTGCGGCGGCCGGGGTCGTGCTGTTCCTCCTGTGGGACATCCTGTCCCACGCGGTGGAACCGCTGGAGGCGGCCCTGGAAGCGGCCCAGGCCGGCACCGGCACCGCGCTCGACGCGGCCGTGGACGCGGTCGCCCTGGCCGGGAGCCTGGCCGTGGGCCTGATGTCGATCGTGCTGGTCAACCGGCGCCTGCGCGGCACCAGGGGTGAGATGGACCTCCGCCAGATCGCCATGGGCACGGCGGTCGGACTCGGCCTGCACAACTTCTCCGAGGGCCTGGCGATCGGTCAGTCGTCGGCCACCGGTGCCACCTCCCTGGCGCTCCTGCTGGTCATCGGCTTCGCGCTGCACAACGCGACCGAAGGCTTCGGCATCGCCGCCCCGCTCGCCTCGGGCCCGCAGCCGTCATGGTCGTTCCTGATCACGGCCGGGATCGTCGGCGGCGGGCCGACCTTCCTCGGCGGCGTGGTCGGCTACACGTTCGTCTCGCCGCTCGTCAGCATCATCTTCCTGGGCGTCGCCGCTGGCGCGTTGATCCACGTCTTCAACGAGATGGTGAGTGTCTCGCGGCGCTTCGCGGACCCCATCGCCGCCAACCTGGCCCTCATCCTGGGCCTCATCATCGCGCTCGCCACCGACATCATCCTGACCCTGGCCGGCGCCTGACGAGCGGGCCCGATGCGCCCCGCGCCGGGCGCCGGCCTCGCTAGACTGGGGCCGCCGGGGGGCGTCCGCCGGTCGCCCGGGCTGTGGCGCACAGGGAGGATGGATGGCCCGACTGGTCGAGTGCGTGCCCAATTTCAGCGAGGGCCGCCGCGCCGCGGTGGTCGACGAACTGGCGGCCGCGGTGTCGAGCACGCCGGGCGTGCACCTTCTCGACCGTACCTCCGATCCCGACCACAACCGCTCCGTGCTCACCTTCGCGGGTCCGCCCGAGCCCGTGGTGGCAGCCATGGAGGCGGCCGTGGCGATCGCCCTGCGGCGCATCGACATGACCGTCCACGAGGGCCAGCACCCACGCATCGGGGCGGTCGACGTGGTGCCGTTCGTGCCCCTCGGCGACAGCACCATCGAGGAGTGCGTCGAGCTGGCGCGGCGGTTCGGGGCACGCATCGCGCAGCGTTTCGACCTGCCGGTGTACCTGTACGCCCGTGCCGCGACGAGGCCCGATCGCGTCGTCCTGGCGGATCTGCGCCGACCCCAGTTCGAGGGCCTGCGTGAGCAGATCGGACAGCATGGGCGCGAGCCCGATCTCGGGCCGGCGCGACTGCACCCCACCGGTGGCGCCGTGGCGGTCGGCGCCCGGCCGTTCCTGATCGCCTACAACGTCAATCTGGCCTCGCCGGACGTCGACCTGGCCAAGCGCATCGCGCGCCGGGTGCGCGAAAGCTCGGGCGGCCTGCCGCGCGTCCAGGCGCTCGGCCTCCCGCTGGAGGAGCTGGGCTGTGCGCAGGTCTCGATGAACCTGCTCGACTTCGCCGTGACCCCGCTGTGGCTCGTCTGGGAGCGGGTCCGCGACCTGGCGGCCGACGAAGGCGTCGAGTTGCGCGAGTCGGAACTGATCGGCCTGGCCCCCTTGGGTGCGCTGCTCGCCGTGGCCGACCATGTCGCGGCCTCCGCGGACGGACCCGTCGAGAGGCGCCTGCGTGCGGCCGCTGACTGGCTGCGCATCCGCGACTTCCGGCCGGACATGGCCCTCGAACTCCGCCTGGCCGCCGTCCAGGCAGGCGAGGCGCAGTGACGCTGCGCGTCCTCACCGGCGGTCGCGGCGGGGGCGCTCGACCGGGCCTCCTGGTGACGGGCGCCGCGGAGATCGTGACCATGGCCGGCGGTCTGCGCCGGGGATCCAGTCAGGACGACGCGGCCACCATGCGGGACGGCCGCCCGACGGTGGCCATCTACGACGGCCTGATCCTGGCCGTCGGACCTTACGAGGAGGTCCAGCGGCGCCTGACGGGGGAGGGCTTCGCCGGCGATCGTCTGTCCGAGGAACGTCGCTTCACCGTCCTCGATGCGAAGGGCGGGACGGTGACACCGGGGCTCATCGACCCGCACACGCACCTGTTGTTCGCTGGGACCCGGGAGGCCGAGCTGCGTCTGCGGCAGCGCGGCGCGGGCTACCTCGAGATCCTGGCCGCCGGCGGTGGCATCCTGGCCACGGTGGCCCGCACCCGGGCCGCTTCCGACGAAGACCTCGCCGCTCACGGCCGGCGCTGGCTTGACCAGATGCTGGGCCACGGCGTCACGACGGTGGAGGCCAAGTCGGGCTACGGGCTCGACGTCCCGACCGAGCTGCGCCTGATGGAGATCGCCGCCCGGCTCGGCGGTGAGGGGCCGGTGGAGGTCGTGCCGACCTTTCTGGGCGCCCACGCCGTGCCGGCCGAGTTCCGGGATCGGCCCGATGGCGCTGAGGGTTACCTCCGCTCCGTCGTCCGCGACCAGCTGCCGGCCGTCGCGGCCCAGGGCGCGGCGCGCTTCTGCGACGTCTTCTGCGAGGTCGGTGTCTTCAGCGCCGACCAGTCGCGCCGCCTGCTGGTCGAGGCCCGTCGGCTGGGTCTCGAGCCGCGCCTTCACGCGGATGAGCTGGAGCCATCGGGCGGGGCGGAGCTGGCGGCCGAGCTGGGGGCCGCCTCGGCCGACCACCTGGCGGCACCGTCGCGCGAGGGCATCGCCGCGCTGGCGGGCGTCGCGAGCAGCGACACGCCCGTCGTGGCCACGGTGCTGCCCGCCACGAGCCTCTTCCTGATGAAGGACCACGGCGCCCCTGCCCGCACCTACATCGATCGTGGCATCCCGGTCGCCCTGGGGACCGATTTCAACCCGGGCACGTCACCCACCGCCGACCTGCCGCTGGTGATGTCCCTGGCCGTGCTGCGCCTGGGCCTGACACCGACCGAGGCGCTGGCCGCGGTCACGATCAATGCGGCGCAGGCGCTGCACCTGGCGGGCAGCCACGGATCCCTGGAACCGGGCAAGCAGGCCGACGCCGTCGTCTGGGACGTGCCCGATCACGAGCTGATCCCGTATTGGCTGGGCGCCGATCTCGTGCGTAGCGTCATCAAGCGCGGCCAGGTGGTCCTGACCCGCAGCTAGCCCGCGCCCGCGATCACCGAGCGGGCGCGGCCGGTGCCGTGGCTCCGCCGGCGCCTGTCGCCGCGGTCGCGGCCCGTGCCGTGGCTCCGCCGGCGCCTGTCGCCGGTGCCCGCCGCTCGCCGGTGCCCGTCACTCGCTGGTGCCCGCCACTCGCCGGTGCCCGCCGCCAGCCACCCGTGCCGGCAGCTCCGCCGGTGCGGTGTTGTTGCCTAGCGCGCTGGACACTCCAGGATGCCCCGGATTGTCCCGGCGTTGTTGCTGAGCGTCGCGCCCGCTACAGCCACGCGCAGGCCAACAACCGCTCTGCTGGTCGCCGCGTCTCCCATCGCGCTGGACGCTAAGCGACAACGGAGTCGGCGGGGGCCCGGTCGGGAGC
>JBIOID010000043.1:0-10850 GCA_044449585.1 Candidatus Limnocylindrales bacterium | reverse complement strand
GTGCGTCGCTGACGGGCCTGGCCGGTCCGGCCAGCGCGCTGGCGGCGGCGGACCGTGCCGGGCTGGGGGCCGCCCCGGCCACCACCCCCATCGAGCAGGCGTCGGCCCGGACGCCCAAGGGGCTCACCGGCGAGGTCTACGGCTTCCTGCCCTACTGGGAGATCGGCAGCGGCACGGACGCCTACCTGCGCTACGACCTGCTGACCACGATCGCCCTGTTCGCCGTCTACTACGACGCGTCCGGCAACCTCAACACCACGACGCTGCTCGGCAGCGGCCGGGCGGCCCTCATCAGCACCATCGTCCAGCACGCGCATGCGGCGGGGGTGCGCGTCGATCTGACGGTGCGCCCGTCGAGCGACACGGCCACCGGCAACCAGGCCTTCTTCGCCAGCCCGACCGTCCAGGCCACGACCATCAGCAACGTCGCCGCCGAGGTCAAGCAACTGGGCCTCGACGGCGCGAACGTGGACATCGAGTCGCTGTACAACGCCGACTTCGCCGCCTACGGCGCCTTCGACGGCTCGCTGCGTGCGGCGCTCGTGAAGATCGATCCGGCCGCCCACGTGACGGTCTCCACCAACGCCAATGTCTCCGGCTCAGGCATGGCCCGCCAGGCGACCGACCACGGCGTCGATCGTGTCTTCCTGATGGGCTACAACTACCGCGGCGTGTCCAGCAATCCGGTCGGATCCATCTCGCCGCTAGTCAGCTCGGTGGGCGGGTTGAGCCTGAGCTGGTCGATCGGCCAGTACGACAAGCTGGGCGTGCCGCGCGGCCGGGTGCTGCTCGGCTTGCCCTATTACGGCCTGACCTGGCCGACCACCTCGGGCGTGTTGCACGCCGCGCGGTCTGGCACCGGCGCGACCTGGCTGCCGAGCCAGGGCCTGCCGCCCCCCGCCGGCACGACCATCCATCACGACACCGTGGAAAGCTCGGCCTGGTTCGCCGTCCAGAACGCGACCACCAAGGCCTGGTCCGAGACCTACTACGACGACGAGACGTCGTTGCGCGCCAAGTACGGCCTGGCCGTGCAGGACGGGCTGGCGGGCGTGGGCATGTGGGCCCTCGGCTATGACGCCGGCCAGGCGGGCTACTGGGAGGCTATCGCCTCGACGTTCGGCGTCCTGCGGCTGGGCGGCAGTGACCGCTACGGCACGGCGGCCGCCATCTCGGCCAACCTGCTGCAGCCCGGCGCTGGCGGCACCATGGTCGTCGCCGACGGGCTCGGGTTCGCCGATGCCCTCGGTGGCTCAGCCGCGGCCGGCCACCTGGGCGGGTCGCTGCTGCTCACGGCGCCCACCGCGCTGCCACCTTCGGCGGTCGCCGAGCTGGCCCGCGTGGGTCCCTCGAAGGTGCTCATCCTGGGCAGCAAGGCCTCGGTCTCCGATGCGGTCGTCGCTGCGATCGTGAAGAAGGTGCCGTCCGCCGTGGTCCAGCGCATCGGTGGCGTGAACCGGTACGACACGGCCGCCCAGCTGTCGCACCTGGTGTATCCCGACGGGGCGGCGACCGCCTTCATCGCCTCGGGCACGGGCTTCGCCGACGGTCTCGCCGGCGGGGCGGAGGCAGGACGTCTCGGTGCGCCCCTGCTGCTGACCGATCCAGGCACGCTGTCACCCGAGACGCAGGCCGAACTGGTCCGCCTGGCCGGGGCGACGGTCCCACTGACCAAGATCTATGTCCTGGGCGGGGCGGCCTCGGTGGGTTCGGCGGTGTTCACGGCCATCCAGACCGCGCTGCCGGGTGCGACGATCAAGCGCCTGTCTGGCACGGATCGTTACGGCACGGCCATCGCCATCGCCGGTCTGCAGGATCCGGGGGTGCCCGTGGTCTACATCGCGTCCGGGACCAACTTCCCCGACGGCCTGGGCGGCGGCGCGGCCGCCGCGGTGCTCGGCGGGCCGCTGCTGCTGACACCGCCCGGCGGGCTGACGAGCGCGCTCGGTGCAGAGCTGGCGCGACTGAAGCCGCGCGGGGTCGTGGTCCTGGGCAGCGCCGCGGCCGTGTCCAACGCGGTCATCAACGAGGTGCGCGGGTACCTGGCCCTGCCCTGAGCCGGCCCTGCTATCGTGGGCCGCCATGACCCATGCGTCGCCCGGCCTCGCCGCCGGCTCCGCCGTTCCGCCGAGTAGCGGCTCCAGCAGCGTCCGGGAGACACGCGACGCGCGCACGGCGGAGCAGATCCGGCGCGGTTTCGCCGAGGCATGGGGCGACATGGGCGCGGCGTGGGGCGTCCCGCCGTCGGTCGCCCGCGTGCACGGCTACATCCTGTCGCACACCGGACCGCTCACCGAACGAGAGATCCGGGAAGCGCTCGGCCTGAGCCATCGAGCGGCCAGCCTGGCGCTCGCCGAATGCGAAGCGTGGGGCCTTGTCGAACGCGTGCCCGACCCTCGACGCGTGGGCCGTCGCGGCCCCAGCGCCGTCGCCTACGCCAAGGTGGGCGACCACTGGGTGTGGTTCCAGCGCATCGCGGAGCAGCGCAAGCTGCGCGAGACGGATCCCATCCTGCCGCTCATCGAAAGCGCGGTGCGCGAAGCGGACAAGGTCGCCGCGAGTTCGCCGGCCGACGGAGAGCTGACCCAGCTGCGCGACTGGTTGACCGAGTTCGAGGGTTTCGTGCGCCTGTTCGACCGCGCCGTGGCCCTGGTCGCCCGTGCCGAGACGACCGAACTGGCGCGCGGCTTCGCGGTCCTGGCGCGCCTGTCGGACGACACCTTGGACCGCCTCCTGCGGCTGTTCGGCTCCCTGCCGGAGGAGGAGCTGGCGGGCACCCTGAAGAGCATCTCGAAGGTCTCCCCTGCCACCGCGCGGCGCGTCCTCAGCGCCGCCGACAAGGTCGCGCACCTGGGCCGATAAGCCTGCGGGAGCGCTTCCTGCGCCGGCGCGAGGGGCGCTTCCTGCGCCGGTGTGTGCTTCCACCGGCTGATGCGCTCTATGACATCACGACCGCAGGCGTGGCCACGTCTGCCCACGTCTGCCCGCTGATGCGCTCTATGACATCACGACCGCAGGCGCGCCCACTGCGACGACCCCGTGACGGCCGGCGGCCACGCTATCCTCTGCCGCGGAGAGGTGGCCGAGTGGTTGAAGGCTCCGCTCTTGAAAAGCGGCGAGCGCAAGCTCCGTGGGTTCGAATCCCACCCTCTCCGCCAGGTGCGTCCCTACGAACCCCCACTATGGCCGCCTGCGGCTGGGCCTTCCTGCTGTCTACCAGCCCCTTTGGTGGGAAGTGACCAAACCCCGGTCTCCTGGGCGCCGGGAGCGGATCACTGAGCGTGGACCTGGTCTCGACCCCGCCCTCGGACCGCCCAGGACTCGCGTCGCACCAAGCATGTTGGTGAGGCGCGGGTCGGTGAGGCGCAGGCCGGTCAGCGCGACGTGGATCGATCGGCGAGGCGCGGGCAGGCCGCCCTGATGTCATAGAGCGCATCACCGAGTACGCGTGCGACCTCACGGGGGTGGGCCACCGACCCACGGGGGTGGCCACCGGCGGCACTGATGTCATAGAGCGCATCACCCGGTAGCGGCGTGGCGCGAGGCGGGTGGGCCACCGACGCCACGGGGGTGGGCCACCGACCCCAAGTCGGCCAGCCCACGGCCGCCAGGGCGGT
This sequence comes from Candidatus Limnocylindrales bacterium, assembly GCA_044449585.1. Classification (GTDB taxonomy): domain Bacteria; phylum Chloroflexota; class Limnocylindria; order Limnocylindrales; family CSP1-4; genus DASPUH01. The sequence goes on along the minus strand of JBIOID010000043.1, from coordinate 7,233 downwards.
GGACCACGGCCCCGGACGGCGGACCTAGTGGCGCTTGACGACCACGGTGCCGGCGATGAGGTCGTGCCAGCCGCGCTTGCGGCTGTCGATCAGGATCCAGATGAAGCCCAGGTAGAAGACCAGGCCGTCGACCCAGTAGCCGATCAACCGCAGGATGGCCTGGCCGGTGGAGATCGGGCCGCCGTCACGGTCGCGCACCACGTACAGCTGGAACATGCGCATGCCGGGCGTCTGTCCGTGGCTCTTCCAGAAGTAGGGGAAGTAGCCGAGCGACACCACGAACACGGCGATGATGGGCAGCACCGCCAGCCAGAAGACGGTCACCAGCAAGGCGAACCCGATCAGGATCAGCACGATGTTGACGATGCCGACGATGAAGCCGTCGACGATGTAGGCAACGAGGCGCTCGCCGGCGCCGCCGAAGCTGAGGCCCGCTGCGGGGCCGGCCGGCTCGACGGGTTGGGCCCAGGCGTTGGTGTTCGGATCCACGGCCACAGTCTAGGCCGTCAGCCGATCCGTGCCCATCGATGCCCGCAGCACCTCCGGCACCGCGATCGTGCCGTCGGCCAGCTGGTGGACCTCCATGATCGCCGCCACGGTCCGTGCCAGCGCCAGGCCCGAGCCGTTCAGCGTGTGCAGGATCTCCGGCTTTGCGCCCGGTTCGGGTCGCCAGCGGATGTTCATCCGGCGGGCCTGGTAATCGCGGAAGTTGGAGACCGAGCTCACCTCCAACCAGCGCTCGACACCGGGCGCCCACACCTCCAGATCGTACTTCTTGGCCTGCACGAAACCCATGTCGCCGGTCGCCATGAGCTTGACCCGATAGGGCAGGCCGAGTCGTTGCAGGACCACTTCCGCCCGTCCGGTGAGCCATTCGAGGGTGGCATCGGAGTCGGCCGGGCGCTCGAAACAGACCATCTCGACCTTGTCGAACTGGTGCACGCGCAGGATGCCGCGCGTGTCCTTGCCGGCCGCCCCCGCCTCGCGGCGGAAACAGGGCGAGTAGGCCACGTAGCGGATGGGCAGCTGGGCTGCGTCCAGGATCTCGTCGCGGTGGATGTTGGTGACCGGCACTTCGGCGGTCGGCACGAGGTACAGGTCATCGCGCGTCACGACGTACATCAGGTCTTCCTTGTCGGGGATCTGGCCCGTGCCGCGCGCGGAGGCCGCGTTGACCAGCGCCGGCGGCCAGATCTCCGTCATGCCGTGTTCTCGCACGTGCAGGCCGACCATGAAATCGATGAGCGCCCGCTGGAGGGCCGCGCCCGCCCCGCGGTAGATCGGAAAGCCCGAGCCGGTCACCTTGGCGCCGGCCTCGAGGGCCAGCATGCTCAGCGCCTCGCCCACCTCCCAATGGGGTCGCACGGTCGAGCCGTCCTCGCGGCTGTGTGGTGCCGGATCCCCCCAGCTGCGCACGATGACACTGGCCTCCTCGCCGCCGACGGGCACGCCCGGATCGGCCGGGTTGGGGATGCGCAGCAGCAGGTCCTCGAGGTCGCGCTCGGTGGCCGAGGCCTGCGTGTCGAGGGCCGCGATCTCCGCCCCCAGGGCGTTGGCCCGCTGGCGGGTCGCGGCCAGGGCCGGATCGGCGGGTCGCGTACCGCCCCGGATGGCGGCTCCGACGTCCGCGCTGATGCGGTTGCGCTCCGCCTTCAGCGCATCGGCCTGGCTCGTCAGCCGCCGGCGCTCGGCATCGAGGGCGACCGCCTGGTCGACCACGGCCGGATCCTCGCCCTTGTCACGCGCGCCCTGCCGCAGGCGCTCGGCGTCGTCGCGCAGGCGCTGGAGGCCGACGCTCACGTCGAGGCCTCGTGCAGCCGGGCCAGGACGAACGGCAACGGCTGGGCGGCCAGCAGCCACCCGGCCCGGGGGCCGTTGACGCGGCCCAGGAACGCCACGTACAGCGCGGCGAAGGCGCGTCCAGAGGCGACGGCGCCGTCGTGGGCGACGCGGAAGATGAGGTCCTGCCAGGCGTCACCGCTGGCCGGCCGCGCCGACTCGGCAGCGAGGGCCAGCGCAGCCAGGTAGACGCGCTGGTCGTCACCCAGCTCACGCACCTCCGCCGGCAGCTCGGGCTGCACCGCCACCTTGTAACGTTCGGGTGCCAGCGTCGCCAGCCAGGCCCGGGCGACCGTCACACGCTGGGCCTCGATGGCCAGCTCCGCATCGTCGAGCGGGCCGCCCTTCTCCGCCTCGAGCTGGGCCGCCAGGTCTACGCCGGGGACCTGCGCCAGCAACGTCAGGTGGCGGAAGGCGGGGCGGAAGCGGGCCGCCTCGATCGCCGTGTCGGCCTCAGCGTCGACCAGGCTCATGCGCAGGATGCGCGCCGGCTCGGGGGGCAACTCGCCACGCACCTCGCGCCCGGCCGTGGCCGCCGCGATCCGGTCGAACTCGTCGAAGAGCCCGGGCACGGTATCACCCTGCGGGTCGAACTCGAGGTGCTTGCGCGGCTTGTGGCGCAGGAAGAGGAAGCGCAGGAGCTCGGCCGGGAGCAGCTCGGCGATCTCGTGGGCCGCCGCCCCGGAGCCCTTGCTGGTGCTCATCTTCTGGCCGCCGATGGTCAGGAACTCATAGGGCACGTTGACCGGCGGCTCGCGGTCGAAGACCCGGCGGCTGATGGCATCGGCCCGGTCGCGCGAGCCACCCTTCGTGGCCAGGTCCTTGCCGCAGCCCTCGATGGTCGCGCCGACCAGCCCCCATCGCGCGGCCCAATCGACGTTCCAGACCAGCTTGGCGCGGCCACCGAACGGCGAGGTGCGTCCGCGATGGCCGCAGCCGACGGCCCAGTCGACCAGGTCGGCACGGCACTCATACGTCAGCTCGCGACCGTCCCACTCGCTGGCGATGGTCGTACCGCTGCGGCCGCAGTTCTCGCAGATGACGCTGACCGGCAGCCAGTGGGCCGGGTGGTCGACCGTGCTGACGGTGCGGTAGATCTCACGGATCGTGTCGGCCTGGTCGAGGGCCCGCGCGATGTACGGGTCCATGTCGCCGGCCGCATAGCGTTCGCTCATCCAGTACAGCTCGGGCGTGATGCCGAGGCCTGCGAACGTGCCCAGGAAGAGGCCCACGAAGTGGCGCGCGTAGTTGGGCGCGCTGCTCCCCGGCGGGGCGGGCACGTGGGCCAGTGGCACGCCCATGTAGCGCTCGACCGCGTCGGGCGTCAGCAGCGCCTGCGCGTCCATCGGGTCCAGGTCCTCCACCCCGTAGCGAAAGGTGACGGGCGTGCCGGCGTCCAGCAGCGCGCGGCGGATGGCGTCGTGCAGCACGACGCCGCGCAGGCTGCCGACATGGACGGTGCCCGACGGCGTCTTGGAGTCGTTGACGACCTGGGGACCGTTGGCCGCGGCCGCCAGCTCGTCGGCCCAGTACACGGCCCCGCCTCAGCGGATGGCGACGACGGTGTAGGTCGAGTCCCCGCCGGGCACCGAGATGAGCACCTTTTCGCCCTTGCGCCGCCCGATCAGCGCCCGCCCGACCGGCGATTCGTTGGAGATGCGACCGTCGCGCGGCGCGGCTTCCGCCGACCCCACGATCGTGTAGGTCTCCTTGCCATCGGCCGATTCGAGGTCGACCGTCGAGCCGATCTGCACGTGGTCGGTGGAGTGGTGCTCGTCGATGATGATGGCGTTCTTGATCAGCCCCTCGAGCGACTGGATGCGGCCTTCGACGAACGCCTGCTCGTTCTTGGCGTCCTCGTACTCCGCGTTCTCGCTCAGGTCGCCATGTTCCTTGGCGTCGGAGATGCGCGCGGCGACCTCCGGGCGGCGCACGTTCTTGAGCTCCTCGAGCTCGTCGCGCAGCTTCGCCAGGCCCTCCTTGGAGAGATAGCTGGGCTTGTTGTTCACGACGTGAGATCCCTCCCCGGGGTGACGCGGCGGCTGCGTTCGAAGTCGATGTCCGGGATCCAGCCGCAGGGCGGTCGATAGAGAACAACGAACCCCCACCGCGCACCAGCCGGCGCGTGGGAGTTCGAACGTGTCGGGATTCTAGGGGTGCGTGCCCGGAGCGTCAATTCGGGCGCTGGATCGACCTGCCATGGGCCTCATGGCGCCGCCGTGGGCGAGGGCGCCGCCGTGGGCGAGGGCGCCGCGGCGGACGGGACGTCCACCCGGTAGAGCGGCCGCAGGTAGGGCGCCGCGATGCCACCGTAGGCCAGGTAGATATCGTCGACCGCGGTCAGCGGGTAGTGCGAGCGCATGAGCTCCACGTAGTAGTCGAACACCTCGAGCACGTAGACGGGCCGCCCCGCGGCGGCGTAGGCGAGGGCCCTGGGGGCGTTCTCGGTGAGGATCACGTCCTTGCGCAGGCCCTCCACCTGCTGGGCGTATTCGAGCGGCGTCCGGATGTCCCAGAAGTCGAACAGCACGGCATCGGGCGGCAGGTCGGCCAGCACCTGGTCGACGAACTGCTGGCCCTGGACGTTGGCGGTCTGGTCCATCACGGGCCACTCGTTCCAGGCTTCGAGCAGGGGCACCACGAGGATCAGCGCGACGGCCGCCGCGACCGCCACCTGCGCGCCGGAGGTCCCGCGCCACGCGCGCCCGACGGTGGCGACGAACGCCTCCGCCGCGATGCCCAGGAAGACGAAGAGCACGGCGCCGGCCGCGAACAGGTACTGGTCGCGGCGGCTCGGGTCTTCGTTGTTGTCGACGTAGGCGGCGATCAGCAGCACCGCCAGCAGGACCAGGGCATAGGCGGGTCGCTGCCGCCATAGCAGCGCCAGGCCGAAGACCGCCGCACCCACGGCCAGCGCGAGGAGGTAGCCGCCCGGCGGCGCGAACCAGGCCTGCACCTGGCTCAGGAATCGTGCCGGGCCCTCCGCGGTCAGGAACGTGGACTGCCCGCCGAACTGCGAGCCGGTCACGTGCGCCACGAGCGCCGTCAGGTTGCTCAGGTCCGCGTACATGACCGACGGCTTGTCGAGCGACCGCAGCGGCAGGTACAGGTAGACCGCCATCCCGACCGCGAACTCGAACAGGGCCACCAGCAGGATCCGCGGCCGGGCGCGGATGGCCCGCCGCCCGAACCACAGCGCGCCCACCACGATGACGGGAGCCAGGGTCAGGGTGAGCATGTGGTTGCCGAAGGAGAGCCCGAGCAGCAGGGCGCCCAGGTAGAGATCGACCGGCCGTCCGCCCTGCGCCCACAGCAGCAGCCGATGGAGCAACAGGGCGACCAGCAGGAGGTGCAACGTGTGCACCTCGGCGTGGGTCGAGTTGAGCCAGATGTCGGCCGTGAAGCCGAAGGTCAGCGCCGCCGCGGCCGCCACCAGGGGCCGCACGCCGAGCCGGGTCATGATCAGGGTCAGGGTCGCCAGGGCTGCCGCCGCGCAGGCCCCCGACAACAGGTTGGCCTTGAGGGCCGGCGTGCCGGCCGGGATCAGGTCGACCAGTGCACCGAGCAGCGTGTAGGTCGGGTAGCCGGTCGGATGCATGATGCCCAGGACGGCCGGCACGACCTGCGCCTCCGCCCAATCGCCGAAGCTGACCCCGCGCACCGCCGTGACCGCATAGACGGCGAACGCGATGAGTCCGACGGCGACCGCCGCGCTGCGCGCTGGTTGGCGTCGCACCAGCGCGAGCGGTCGTTCAGCCGCCCGCAACGATCCGCTTGAGCCGTTCCTGGACGGCTCGTCGGGACGCCCGGTCGCGGCACGCCACGAATACGGTGTCGTCGCCGGCGATGGTGCCCACGACCTCCGTCCACGGCGTGCGATCGAGGGCGTTGGCAAGGGCATGCGCGGAACCCGGCAGCGTGCGCAGCACGAGCAGCAGGCCGGCCTCGTGGACCTGGAACGGCAGGTCGCGCACAAGCCCCCGGAGCCGCTCCTCCGCGGTCGCCTCGGGCTCCTGACCGCGCGCTGGTAGGGCGTAGGCCAGGACGCCGTCGCGCGGGACCTTGTGCAGGCCGAGCTCGCTCACGTCGCGGCTGATGGTCGCCTGGGTGGCCCGGAAGCCACGCTCGCGCAGGGCGGCCGCCAGCTCCTGTTGTGTCCGCACGCGGCGGCGCGTGACCAGGTCGCGGATGGCCTGGTGCCGCAGTCCCTTCATGACCTCCACGGTCAAAGCCTACCCCGAGCCGGGCGACGACCGGGCGGAGGCCGGGTCAGACCCTCAGCGCGAGAGCAGCCAGACGACGACGACGGCCGCGGCGATGAGGCGATAGATGACGAAGATGTCGTAGCTGCGGTGGCGCAGGTAAGCCAGCATCCAGGTGATCGACACGAACCCGCCCAGCGCAGCTGCCGCGAAGCCCACGACCAGCGGGGCCACGTCCGCCCCGGCCAGTCCGCCACTGATCAGCTCGCGGCCCTTCCAGAGCCCGGCCCCGGCGATGACCGGGACCGCCATCAGGAACGAGAAGCGCGCTGCCGCCTCGCGCGTCAGGCCCAGGTACAGCCCGCTCGAGATGGTGATGCCGGACCGCGAGATGCCGGGGAAGAGGGCCAGCGCCTGGGCCACGCCGATGACCGCGGCGTCGCGCACATGGAGGGCGTCGAGTTCCCGCGTCCGGGTGCTGATGCGATCGGCCAGCCACAGGATGGCCGCCCCGACCAGCATCACCACCACCAGGAAGGCGGCACTGTGCTCGCGGAAGAAGGTGTCGAAGAAGTTCTCGCCCAGCGCACCCAGCAGGGCGGCCGGGATGATCGTGATGAGCAGCAGCCAGGCCAGTCGGCGATCGGGATCGGGCCCGATGCGACGTTCGGCCAACGACCGCACGAAGGCCTCCAGGTAGCGCCCCAGGTCGCGCCAGAAATACACCACCAAGGCCAGCAGCGTGCCCATGTGGAGCATCACATCGAACGCCGCCGAGTTGATGAACGGGTCCTGCCAGCCCAGCAGCTCGGGCACCACGATGAGGTGCCAGGAGGACGAGATGGGCAGGAACTCGGAGAAGCCCTGCACGAGGCCCAGGATGGCCGCCTGGAAGACGAGGTCCATGTGCGTGGCCGACCGCGGTGGTCGCGGCTACCGGATGAACAGGGGCGCGAGGACGAGGGTCAGCGTCGCCAGAAGCTTGACCAGGACGTGCAGCGAGGGGCCGGCCGTGTCCTTGAAGGGATCGCCCACCGTGTCGCCCACGACAGCCGCCGCGTGGGCATCGGTCTTCTTGCCGATGACCACACCGGCCTCATCCTTGAGCTGCCCCGACTCGATGAACTTCTTGGCGTTGTCCCAGGCGCCGCCGCTGTTGTTGAGGACGGTCGCCAGCATGACCCCGGCGACC
>JBIOID010000042.1:0-11175 GCA_044449585.1 Candidatus Limnocylindrales bacterium | reverse complement strand
GTGACGCCCGCCCTGATGCAGATCCCCGAGCACGACGCGCTCATCGACCATGCCACCAGGCGCAACCCGAGCGGCCGCATGACGACCGTCCAGGACGTGGCCAGCGTGATCGTGCGCCTCTCGCAGGACGGCACCGCGTGGTTGACCGGGAACGTCATCGGCGTGGACGGGGGCGAGTACATCAGCGGATGAGGGCTCGACCGTCGGGCCGCGCCGGGGGGCGCCTCACCACGGCCGCTTCGAGCCGCGGCGGGTGGTGACCCGGTGACGTGTCTGGTCGTCCTCGGGTCGCTCAACGAGGACCTCGTGGTGGCCGGCGTGCCGCTGCCCCGTCGGGGCGAGACGGTCGCCGGTGGCCGCTTCGAGCAGCACCATGGGGGCAAGGGTGGCAATGCGGCGGTCGCGGCGGCGCGGGCCCTGCGCGGCGGGCCTCACGATGGTGCCGTGGCGTTCGTGGGTGCGGTGGGCGACGACGCGTTCGGACGGTCGGCGGTGCTGGCGCTGCGCGACGAGGGTATCGCCGTGCATCAGGTCGCGGTGCTCCCGGACGCCTCGACCGGCGTCGCGCTGATCGTCGTGGCGCCCGGTGGCGAGAACCAGATCGCCGTCGCTTCGGGCGCCAACTTGCGGCTGGATGCCCCGTCGGTCGAGTCGGCCGTTCGCGCCCTGCTCGCTGACGGCGGCGTGCTGCTCACCAGCCTCGAGGTGCCGGCGGAGGTCGTCCAGGCGGGTGCGCTGGCGGCCGGGGTCACGGGGGCGACCGTGGTAGTGGATCCTGCGCCGGCAGTCGCGTTCCCCGCGCGACTCGCCGACGTGGCGGACGTCCTCACCCCGAACGAGGTGGAGCTGGCGGCCCTGGGCGGCGTGGCCGGCCTCCTCGCCGGCCGACCCACCCTTCGGCTGGCCGTCACCCTGGGTCCGGCGGGCGTGCGTCTCGTCGGTCCGGGCGGCGCCGATGGACACCTACCCGCCTACCACGCGAGCGAGGTCGTGGACACGACCGGGGCCGGCGACACGTTCAGCGGTGTCCTTGCCGCTGGCCTGCTCGAAGGACGGCCGTGGGCGGAGGCGGCGAGGCGCGCCACGCTTGCCGCGGGGCTGTCCGTCACCGTCGCGGGCGCTCGAACGGGCATGCCGTCACGTGCCGCCATCGACGCCGCCGAGGCGAGCCTGGGCTAGCGCCCCGCCGCGTAGCCGGTCAGCTCCACGTAGGCGGCGCCTGCGATGGGCCCACCCGTGCGCGTCGCGGTCACCACCTGCGAGCCCTCCCAGTAGATGACGCCCGTCGTGCTCCGCGTGTCCAGCTCCTGGTCGGCCACGGTCGGGCGCAGGGCGATGCGCAGGCCCTGCCCCGGGATGTCGATCTGCCAGCCCGACGGGTACACCGCCCCCGTGGCGGGACTGGTCCAGTGGTCGGTGACGGCGACGGTGAAGTCGCTCGGCGCGAGATGGGCGGCCGTGCCGCCGGCCGCCACGTACGTGCCATAGACCAGCGGGTACGCTCCGCCGGCGTCACGGATGAGCGAGAGCGTCACGGCCGAGCCGTCGGCCAGGTTCACCGCGAACCAGTCCCAGCCGCCACCGCCGACCGTCACGAAATCGCCCCACTGGTGGTCGAACCACGCCTCACCGGTGACTGCCACCGGCTGCCCCCCGATGGTCAAGGTGCCGGTCGCCGCCATGGTCGGCCGCGAGTAGTAGTACGACCCACCGGCCGCCGCGAAGGGCACGAAACCGAGGCCGTCGTGGAGGACCGGCGGAAGCCCGCCGGCATCGAGGCTCAGCTGGAGCCCGAACCCCGCCGTAGGCGACACGGCGGTCAGGCTGTCGCGGCCGTCGTAGCCACGCATGATCCAGGCGTTCGCGCTGCCCGCGCCAGTGGCACCCGGTGATCCCGAGATGGCCAGGGCGAAGCCGTTCGGGCCGCTCGAGAGGATCGGCGCGACGTCCACCTGGGCCCCCACCTCGGTGCGCTGGTCGTACAGGAACCGCCGACCCTGCTCATCGGTCAGGGCCAGATGGGACGCCCAGGTGACCGGGAAGGCGCCGCGCTCGGCGCGGAAGACCACGTCCTCGAAGCCGTACGTCGCGCCGGCCGCGGTGCGCAGGTGGCCCGTGTAGTACCACCACTCGGTCAGGCGGTCATGCGGCCCGTCGTCACGTGGGAAGACGAGCGGCTGCGGGTCGGGCGCCCGCGCGGGAGAGGCGGTCGGCTTGACCGCCACGGGATGGGCCGCCGGCGCATTGGCCAGGAGTGCGCCCTGGGGCGAACAGGCGCCCAGGACGAATGCGGCGAGGAGGGCCATGACGAGCGCCTGGACCAGCGTGGCCCCCTCCACGACCGGCAGGCGGGTGGCGATCAGGCGCGCCAGTCGCACCGGCATCCACCAGTTCCAGTCACCCAGCAGGCGCATCGTGGCGGGCACCAGCAGCGCCCGCACGACGGTCGCGTCGAGCGCCACGGCGATGGCCATGCCCAGGCCCAGCGCCTTGATCAGGACGACCTGCGAGAAGACGAACGAGCCGGCCACGATGACCACGATGAGGGCTGCGCTGGTGACGATCCGGCCGCTGCGCTCGAGGCCCCTCGCCACCGCCGTCGCGTTGTCGGCACCGCTGTCGTAGGCCTCCTTCATGCGGCTCAGCAGGAAGACCTCGTAGTCCATCGAAAGGCCGAAGAGCACGCAGAACAGGATCACCGGCTGGGTCGTCTCCACGAAGCCCAGCGGCTGGAAGCCGAGCACCGCCGAGAGGTTGCCATCCTGGAAGATCCACACCAGCGCCCCGAAGCTGGCCAGGATCGAGAGGCTGTTCATGATCAGGGCCTTGAGCGGCAGGACCACCGAGCGCAGCAACAGGAAGAGCACCAGGTAGGTCGTGACGAAGATGAAGAGGGCGGTGCGCGGGAAGTCCTGGCTCATGCGGTCCACGACGTCGGTCACCTCGGCCGCGCCGCCCGCCACCTGGACGTGCAGGCCGGCCGGCGGCGCCAGGGCGGAGGTCGGATCGCGCAGCGCGGCCACCAGGGCACGACCGGCCTGGGCGTTCGGCCCAAAGGGGGTCGTCACGGCGAAGGTCGTCAGGTCGGCTTTGGTGGTCGCCGCCAGGGCCGCTGCGGCGAAGCGGTCGGGCGGACCGCCCGGCGCGCCGTAGAGCAGCTGGTACTGGGCCCGGCTGAGGCGCGGGTCGAGGTCGACGATGCCGTCCACGCGGACCACCCGCGGATCCGTCGCAAGGCGGCGCGAGTAGTCGTACAGCTCGCCGATGACGGCCGGGTCGGTGATCGGACCGTCGGCCAGGATGGCCAGCTGGAGCGGGGCGAACTCGCCCTCGCCGAACGTCGTCGAGACGATGTCGTAGGCCTCGCGCGAGGGCAGGCCGCTGGGCAGGATGGTCTCATCCGGCGCGTCGAACTGGACGTGCAGGAAGGGCAGGCCGAGCAGCAGCAGGAGACCCAGCGTCGGCAGGAGGACGCGCCATGGTCGCCGCATGACCCACCAGGCCAGGCGCGCCCAACGGCTCTCATCCTCCTGCGCGTCACCGGCCGGTCCACGGCGCCCGAGGTTGCGCACGGACAGCGCCCCCAGCCGTGGCCCCAGCACGGCCAGGGCCGCCGGCAACAGGGTCAGAGCCGTCAGCACGGCCATGCCCACCACGATCGCCCCGGCCACGCCCACCGAGCGCAGGATCATGAAGTCGAAGAGAACCAGCCCGATGAGTCCGAGCAGGACCGTGAACCCGCTGAAGAAGACCGCCCGCCCGGCCGTCGCCACGGTCACGCCGACCGCCTCGTCGACCACCGCCTGGTCGATCGAACCGTCGATCCGCCGCCCACCGCCACGGCGCGTCAGTTCCTCACGGAACCGGCTCGTCAGCAGCAACGAGTAGTCCACCCCCAGGCCCAGGCCGAGCAGCGTCGCCAGGTTGAGCACGAAGATGCTCATCGGGGTGGCGCTGGCCAGCAGGAAGATGGCAGCCAGGGCGACCATCACGGCCGAGCCGCCGACCACGAGCGGCACGCCGGCGGCCACCACGCCGCCGAAGACGAGCAGCAGGGCCACGGCCGCCAGCGGCAAGCTGACGATCTCGGCGCGGCGCAGGTCCTCCTCCGAGGCGGTCTGGATGTCGCCGTAGAAAGCCGGCGCCCCACCGATCAACGTGCGGATGCCGGCCTCCGAGTGCAGTGCGGCCTGGACGGGCGCCATCGCCGCCGGCGAGTCGTCGGGCGACAGGTCCAGGTCGACGATGTCGTACACGACCGAGCCGTCGGCGGCCACCTGGCGGGGGTTCAGCAGATGGCTCTGCACGCCGGTCACGTGGGCCGCCTGGGCCACGTCGGCGATGGCGGCCGCGGCCGCCGCCTCGAAGCCCGGCTGGCCGGCCCGCAGGTCACCCGTGCTCTGGATGACGATGGCCAGGACGGACGGCGGCTGGCCCAGTTGGGCGAGCGTCGCGCGCGCCTGCTCGGACGGCAGGTCGGGCAGCGTGAAGCCGCCGGCCTGCAGCACGGAACCGGCGCGGGGCGCCAGCGGCAGGGCCGCCAGCAGGACCACGGCCCAGGCGCCGATGACCCACCAGCGGCGCCGCGCGACGGCCAGCCCCAGGCCCTGGAATCGGGACCGCTGCGACGGCGCGTCGTCGCGAGCGGCAGTCACGGGACGCCCGGCCACGGAGTGCGGATCAGGCCGCCGCTTCGGCGACCTCCGCGCGACAGGTGACCTGGGCCACGCCTCGGATCGTGCCGATGACGGCGCAGTAGCGCTGCTCGCTGAGCGCCACGGCGCGGCGCACCTTGGCCGGGTCGAGGCCGTGGCCCGTGGCGCGGAAGACCAGCTCGACCTGCCGGAAGGCGTGCGGCGGCACCGGCTCCTGCTCCCCTTCCACGCTGACCTCGAGCGCGGTCAGGTCCTGCCGTTGCTTGCGCAGGATCTCCACCACGTCCCAGGCAGAACAGGCACCCGCGGCAGCCAGCAGCAGCTCGCTCGCCGAGAAGCCGGTCGGCCGGCCCTCATGTGGGGCGTTGATCAGCACGGGGTGGCCGTGGTGGCCGCCGAAGGCTTCGAAACGATCGGCCTCCGGCTGCCACGTGACGATGACCGTCTTCACGGCCTCATGATGCGCCCTCGAGGGCTCCCCGGCTGGCGCGGCCCACCGCCGCCGGCCCGATGACGAACCGCGCCGCGAGGTAACCGGCGAAGCTCAGGCTGGTGACGTAGACGCTCACCGGCAGGTTGGTGGCCAGGGCCAGCAGGATGCCCCCTTCCACCGAGACGAGCGCGATGACGAGGCTGTACACCGTGGCGCGAACGGGGTTCGCCGTCAACCGCTCCGCGGTCGCGCCGGGCGTGATCAGAAGCGTCAGGATCAGCAGCACACCGACCACCTGAACGGCTTCGGCTACGGCGGCGGCCATGATCAGCAGGAAGACGATGGCCAACCGTCGGACGGGGACACCGCGTGCCTCGGCCACCTCGGGATCCACGGTCGCGAAGGTGAGCGGCCGATAGATGACCGCCAGCGCCAGTAGCGTCAGGAGACCGATGCCGATAAGGAGCGCCACGTCGCCTCGGCTGACGCCCGTGATCGAGCCGAACAGGATCGCGAACGCCTGCGTGGCGAATCGTGGATACAGGGAGAGGAACAGCACCCCCAGGCCCAGGCCGAAGGCCATCGTGATGCCCACCACTGAGTCGCGCTCGCGGACCCGGACGCCCAGCGCCCCGATGATCAATGCCGTGATCGTCGTGCCGGCCATCAGGCCGATGACCGGCGAGACGCCGAGCAGGATCGCCCCCGCCGAGCCGGTGAACCCCAGCTCCGACAGGGCGTGCACCGCGAAGGCCATGCTGCGCATCACGACGAAACGGCTGACGACGCCCGACACGACCGCGACCACGAAACCGGCCGCGATCGCGTTCTGGGCGAAGTCGTAGCCCAGGAGGTGGACGAGCTGGTCGATCACGCCGGCGACCCCGGATGGTGGTCGGCCTCGTCGTCCACGGCGGGCAAGTGGTGCGGCGCGCCCAGGTCAAAGCCGGACCCGGTCGAATCACCCACCACGAGGATCCGGTCATGGACACGCAATACGTCCACGTGGGAGCCGTACAACGCAGTCATGCGCTCGGAGGTCAGGACCTCGTCGGGCGTGCCCATCGCCCAGCGGCCGTTGACCACGAACAACACCTGGTCGACCAGTGCCAGGACGGGATTCACGTCGTGCGTCACGAACAGGACCGCGCGGCCCGTGCGGCGTTGCCAGCCGCCGATGACGTCCGTGATCTCCTGCTGGTGGTGCAGGTCCAGGCTGGCCAAGGGCTCGTCGCACAGCAGCAGCTGCGGGTCCCCCACAAGGGCCTGTGCGATCCGCAGGCGCTGCTGCTCGCCACCCGACAGGCGGCCGATCGGCGCATCGGCGTACGGCGTGGCGGCCACGGCCTCGATGGCCGCATCGACTCGTCGGCGCACCGCGGCGTCGGGCCGCCCGATCCCCCAGCGGTACCCGTCCACCCCGAGCTGAACGAGATCGCGTCCGCGAACCGGGAGGTCGGGGTCGAAGCTCTGATGCTGGGGCACATAGCCGATGCCTGGATCGCCGCGTCGAGGTGCGTGGCCCAGGACCTCGACCTGCCCCGAGCGAAGCGCCGCGAGACCCAGGATCACCCGCAGGAGCGACGTCTTGCCCGAGCCGTTGGGCCCCAGGATCGCCACGAAGGACGCGCTCTCGAAGGCCAGCGAGAGGTCAGACCAGATGCGGTGCCCGTCGAAATCGAGCGTCGCGCCGCTGAAGCGGACGGCGGCTGCCGGCACCCGGTTCAGCTGCCGCGCGCCAGGGCAGCCTGCAGGGCCTGCATCTGCGCCAGCTGCCAGTCCACGTACCGCTGGTAGGCGGGTGGCATGGTCTCGGCCATGCCGACGACCGGGATGCCGTTGCTGACCGCCACGTCGTGGATCTGCTGGGTGATCCGAGAGGTCACCTGGCTGTTGTAGAGCAGCACCTTGACCTGCTTGCCGGTCAGCAGGTCCTGCTCGGCAGCGACGTCCGCAGGTGCCGGATCCGTGCCTTCCTCTATCGCCTTCTGGAAGGCCTCTGGCGTCAGGACGTGCAGGCCGATCGCCGCTGCCAGATAGCCGGCCACCGGTTCCGTGAAGGCGACCGGCGCTCCGCTGAAGGTGCTCTTGAGCAGCGCGACCTCATCTGCCAGCGGCTTGAGCGAAGCCACGTAGGCTTGCTCGTTCGCGTCGTAGTAGGCGGCGCCCTCCGGGTCAAGCTGGCTGAGCGCCTGCGCCGCCGCGTGGGCCACCTTGGGCATCGTCCCCGGGTCGTACCAGACGTGCACGTTGACATCATCGCCCACACCCAGCAGCTGCTGCACGTTGATGACGACCCGGGACGGGTTGGGGGCGGCGCCCAGCAGCTGCTGCATGAAGTCGTCGTAGCCGATGCCGTTGACGATGACCAGACGGGCATCAGCCACGAGGGCCGCATCCTGCGGGCTCGTCTCGAACTCGTGGGGGTCGGCGTTCGGATCGTTGAGCAGGCTCGTCGCGTGCACGCGTGCGCCGCCGATCTCGGTCAGGAGCTCGGCGTAGAAGTTCTCCGTACCCACGACCGCCAACGCCGCCCCCGAGCCTGACGGTGAGCCGTTGACCGGCGGCGTCGAAGGCCCGGTGCCGCACGCGGCGACGAGCGCCAGCAGGGTCAGGCCAGTGGCCAAACGGCGGCCGAGCGACGCTGGACCGTGTCTCACGAATCCTTTCATCGGCGGCGATCCCCTCGAGACAGGCAACGAGGCCAGGGCGGCTCGCGCTAGATGATACTCAGTCTCATAACAGGGTCAAGATGGTCGCCGTCACCGAGGCGTCTGCTACCCTGTCGCCGCCCAAACGAGAGGAGGCCTGATGAGCACCCCGGCCCCGGCGGACGCCCGGGCGTCGAGCGATCGGCACATCATCGTCTTCGGTCTGGGCGTGCTGATCGTGGCGGTCCTGGCCGTGCTGCTGCCCGACCTGACCCCACCCGCGGGGCTCGGCGTTGTCTCCGACCAGGCACACGGCGTGATCGTGACGGTGACGCCGCCGACCGGCCCGCAGGGCCCGACCGCGACGGTCAGGTTCCTCGACGGCCCCCAGGCCGGCCAGACGGTGGCCGCCACGGTCGAGGGGCCGAGCGGCGCCCTGCAGCTGCCCGATTACCGCGTGGGCGACGAAGTCCTGGTGGCCATCGACCACCTGCCCGATGGGTCTACCCAGGTCTCGGTGGTGGACCGCTGGCGGCTGCCGCTGTTGGGCGGCCTGCTGGCGCTCTTCGCGGTGGTGACGGTGGCCGTGGCGGGCTGGCGGGGCCTGCGCGCCCTGGTGTCGCTGGCCCTCACCCTCGTCCTGGCGATCCGGGTCCTCATCCCGCTGTTGCTGTCCGGCTGGTCGCCGGTCGGCCTGGCCATCGGGCTGGGCATCGTGATCACGATCGTGTCGTTCATGCTCACCCAGGGCTTCAGCCGCATGACGGTGGCGGCCATCCTGGGCACGTCGATCGGCCTCGGTGTCACGGGCCTGCTGGCGGTGGTCGTCACCGGGCTCGCCCAGTTCACGCCGGCCCAGGGCTCCGAGACGGTCATCTACCTCCAGCAGCTCGTCAGCGACAAGATCGACCTGTCCGGCCTGCTCCTGGCGGCCGTCATCTTCGGTGCGTTGGGCGTCCTCAACGATGTCGCCATCGGCCAGGCCGCGACCGTCGAGGAGCTGGCCCAGACCGATCCGACACTCAGCCGCCGGCAGCTCTACCGCCGGGCGATGAACGTCGGCATCGCGCACCTCGCGGCCACCGTCAACACGCTCGTCTTCGCCTACCTGGGCACCGCGCTGCCGTTGCTCGTACTGCTGTCACTCGAGCTCCAGCAGTTCAGCCTGAGCGTGAGCCAGGAGCTGCTGGCGGTGGAGATCGTGCGCGCCGTGGTGGGCAGCATCGGCATCCTCGCCGCCGTCCCGGCCACGACCGCCATCGCCGCCTGGTGGCGCACGGCACCTGGCCGCGTTCCGCTGCCGGCCATCGTTGAGCCGGTGTCGGACACCGCAACGTGATCGAAGCGCCCGGTCCGCTGTCGACGCTGGTCGGCCGGATGAGCGCTCGACCACTGCTCCTACCGGCCCTCGCCCTGGCCATCCTGTGCGCGGTCCTGGCGCTGCCCGATCTGGCGGGCGCGGTCGGTTCCGGGACGGCCAGCGTGACCGCGTATCAGGGACGCCTCGTCACGGTGGTCGCCAACCCCACGCCGCTCCAGGGGGGCACCGGGTTCAGTCCCGACGCGACCGTGCTCATGCTGGAGGGCCCCGACGCCGGGCATGACGTGCCGGCCTACCTGCAGGGTCCCGGCGGGACCGAGGACCTCAGCTCGTTCCACCCGGGTGATGCGGTCGTCGTGACGTACACGCCGCAGCCGGGCGCGGGCCCCTTCATCGCGGTCACCGATCACTGGCGATTGCCTCAGCTCGGCCTGCTGGCGTTGCTCTTCGCAGCCTCCGTCGTGCTGGTCGGGGGCTGGCGTGGCGCGCGGGCCCTCCTGGCGCTGGGCATCACGATCGCCGTCATCGTCCGCATCGTGCTGCCGCTGGTCATCACCGGCTATCCGCCGGTGCCGCTTGCCGTCGTCGCCGCCACGGCGGTGACCTTCATCACGATCCTGCTCACGGAGGGCTGGTCGGCCACCAGCGTGGCGGCCATCCTGGGCACATCGGCGGCCCTCGCCCTGACCGGTCTCCTGGGGGCGGCGGCGACCCGTTTCGCCGAGTTCACCACGGCGGGCGCGGCCGACCTGGCCCAGCTCCAGATCAATTCGACAGGGGCCGGCCTGGACCTCAGCGGGCTGCTCCTGGCGGCCCTGATCCTGGGATCCCTCGGCATCCTCGAGGACGTGACGATGACGCAGGCCGTCGTCGTCGATGAACTGGCGGCCGGTGGTGACTCCGGCGTCGGAGACCTCTATGGTCGCGGCTTGCGCGTCGGCCGCGCGCACATCGCGGCCACCGTCAACACCCTCTTCCTGGCCTACGTGGGCGCGAGTCTGCCGCTCATGGTGCTGCTGATCGTCAACCAGCAACCGGCCGGGCAGGTACTCAACGGCGAGGCGCTGGCGGTCGAGGTCGTGCGGGCGCTCGTGGGCAGCATCGGCATCGTGGCGGCGGTACCGATGACGACCATCCTTGCGGCCGCCCTCGTCCGGCGCCATCCTGTCCCGCGCATCGCCGGTGGGATCCGCCTGACCGATCCGCTCCCTGCGCTGATCACCGGACTCGTCGTCATCGGCGTGGCGGCCGGGGTGACCACCGCCCTGATGGGGCCGATCGGATCGGTGCGCCAGGCGCAGCCCACGGACGCACCGCTGGCCGTCTTCCCGTCCGCGAACACCTCACCTGGGGCATCCGAGGGCGCCGCTGCCACCGACACTCCCGCCGCCACCATCGAACCAGCCGGGCTGCCACCGATCGTCGACGTGGGTCGGGCCACGCCCGTCCTCCAGGGTGGGGCCGAGCTCGGGACGATCACCGTAGTGACCCTGGACCACGCGACGGCGGGCTCCCAGACGAAGGTCCAGGTGATGGTCCGGTATGCCTCGAGCGTGGCCGCATGGCCCATCGATCCGGCGGCCTGGACGGTCATCTCCGGCAACGGGGCGCCCTTCGCGATCGGGGCCAGCCCACACACGCCCGCCCTGGTCGGCACCACGCTCGCGACGGGTCAGACGATGTCGGGCTGGTTCCAGGTCTCGTTCCCGAAGACGATGCAGGATCCGTTCCTGGCTTACCAGGACAGCGACGGCGGTCTCGTGTTCGTCGTGCCGCTGCCATGAGACCGCGCTAGATGAAGCGCACCACCGCCAGCGCGCCGACGACCAGGCAGTAGACCGCGAACGGCAGCAGCGTCCGGGTGGTGAAGTAGCGGCTGAGGAAGCGGACGGAGGCGTAGGCGGCCAGACCGGCCGCGATGCTGCCGGCCAGGATCGGCCCGAGCACGCCGTCGCCGTTGGGCCCCAGCAGGTCTGGCAGCTTGTACAGCCCCGCCGCCAGGATGATCGGCGTGGCCAGCAGGAACGAGAAGCGCGCCGCGTCCTCGTGATCGAGGCCCCGCATGAGGCCGGCCACCATCGTGATGCCGGACCGGCTGATGCCGGCGAGCAGGGC
>JBIOID010000041.1:0-11388 GCA_044449585.1 Candidatus Limnocylindrales bacterium | reverse complement strand
GAGCCAGGGCCTGTCCGACTGCTTCTCGGGCGCGCCCTCCGAGCTGCCGCGCAGCGCGTTCTGCGGCGCGGCCTACCACCCGGGGCGGACCGGGGTGCCCATCCTCGAGGCGGCCGTGGCGCACCTCGAATGTGCCGTCGAGCGGGTGCTCGAAGCGGGCGACCACACCATCTACCTCGCCCGCGTCGTCGAGCTCGGCGCCAGTGACATCCATCCGCTGCCCCTGCTCTATTACCGCGGCCGATACCTGCGCATCGAACGCGCCGCCAGCTCGGAGTTGCTGGGCAAGCCGGACGAGCGGTATCCCGAGGGTCGGGGCCCCGCCGACTGACGTGCCGACGCTGCGCGCGAATGGGCTTGACGTGCACTACCTGGTCGAAGGTGCGGGACCGCCGCTGGTCATGCTCCATGGCGCCTCCAGCTCGGCGGCGGAGGATTGGTCGGCCCAGCGACCGTCCTTCCGGCAGGCCTTCCGTGTCTACCTGCCGGACGCCCGGGGGCACGCCGGCACGCGCTGGGACGTCCGCCACGGGTTCTCCACCGAGCTGCTGGTGGCCGACCTGGCCGCCTTCGTGGACGGTCTGGACCTGGCCACCTTCCACCTGGTCGGCTTCAGCATGGGCGGCATGACCGCCTTGGTGTATGCGACGCGTCATCCCGAGCGGCTGCGCACCCTCCTGATTGCCGGCATCGACATCGCCCCCGAGCCACGCACGAGCGTCGCTCGGCACCTGATGGATCCCGCACGTGTGGAACGCGACGAGCCAGCCTGGGCTGAGCAGCTCGAACGACGCCACGGCCCGGTGCAGGGCAGTGGCTCCTGGCGCCATCTCCTGCCGGCCATCGTGAGCGAGATCGCCACCCAGCCGCCACTCCTGCCGGCGGAGCTGCGACGGGTGCGCGTGCCTACGCTGCTCGCGTACGGCGATCGGGATGTCTTCGCCCCGCTGGCCCACGTGTTCGAGCTGTACCGCCAGCTGCCCGACGCACGCCTGTTCGTGGCCCCTGACTGCGACCACCAGGTGATGGTCAGCCGGCCGGCCCTCTTCAACGCCGCGGCTGGTGGCTTCTACCGCCAGACCGAGGTCGTCGCCCGGGCGAGAGCCGCCGGCGCGGCCGGGCCGGCACCGACGACCGTCCGCGGAGCGCATCGCGCCCCTGTCCCGACCGAACTGTCGTTGGACGTCCTGCCCCAGCCAGCCGCATCGGAGGCCGATCGATGACCACTACGCTCATGGCCCTCTTCCGTCGCCCGGAAGGCGGGGAGGCCGCCGTCGCGACATTCCGCCGGCGCTACGCGGACGAACACCTGCCGCTCATCCGCCAGGTGCCGGGCCTCCGGGCGGTGCGCGTCGGCGAGATCGTGCGTCCGCTGGGTGAGAGCGACCTGATGATGGTGACACGCCTCATCTTCCCGGATCGGGCGACCTTCGAGGCCGCGCTCACGAGCGACCCGATGCGCGCGGCCGGGCGCAACCTGCGGGAGATCGCGCCGGGTCTGGTGACGATGCTCATGGTCGAGCCGGACACGGGGCTGTCGAGCGGCCCGGACGATCCCCCGGAGGCTGCCGCGTGACCGTCGGCTATGCGGTCGCGGGCCGGCGGGCGACGATCCGCCTGGAGCGCCCGGCGCAGCTCAACGCCCTGGATGGCGCGACCCTCGACGCCCTGGCAGCGCGCTTCCACGACGCTGCCTCGGACGATCGCGTGGGGGTGGTCGTCCTGACGGGAGCCGGCGAGCGGGCCTTCTGCACCGGTGCCGACCTGGTCGAGCAGGAGGCATTCCTGCATCGGCCCAACGACTACTACGCCTGGATGGGTCGCTTCATCGCCGCCATCGATGCCATCCGCGGCTGCGCCAAGCCGGTCGTCGCGCGGCTCAACGGCATCGTCGTGGGGGGCGGCAACGAGCTGAATCTCGCCTGCGACCTGGCCGTCCTGGTCGACGACGGGTACATCCGACACGTGGGCCCGTCGCACGGCAGCCTGCCCTCCGGCGGCGCGACGCAGTGGCTGCCCATCTTCCTGGGCGATCGGCGGGCGCGCGAGATGCTGCTCCTCAACCGCGAGGTCCCGGCCGAGCAGGCGCTTGCGTGGGGCCTCGTCAACCGCGTCGTGCCGCGCGCCCAGCTGGACACGGCCGTGGACGAGTACTGCGACGAGCTGCTGGCCAAGATGCCGGAGATCGTGCGCGCCACGCGCGCCCAGCTGGACTTCTGGCGCGACCTGTCATGGTCGCTGACCATCCGCATGGCCCGCGAATGGCTCACGCTGCACGCCGCGTCCGATGAGGTCCGCGAGGGGCTGGCCGCGTTCAGCCAGAAGCGCCCGGCCGACTACGAGGGCCTGCGCACGCGCCTGGAGCGGGGCGGCGCACCGGGCGAGGACCGGGAGGCGCAGCCGTGAGCAAGGGTCAGGGCGGAGGGCCGCATCGGTTGCTGGTGCAGCAGCCGGCCATCGATGCCCAGGGGAGCGCGGTGCCCGGCGTGGCCCTGCTGACGCTCGATCGGCCGCAGGTCCTGAACGCGCTCGACGCGGAGACGTTGCGCCAGCTAGTGGCGACGCTCCAGCAGATGGACAGCGATCCGGCCTTGCGCGCCGTGGTCATCACCGGGGCGGGTGAGCGCGCGTTCGCGGCCGGGGCCGACATCACGGAGATGGTCGATGCGACGCCCGAGTCGCTCGCGGCGAGTGGTCGCTTTCGGTCCTGGGATGAGCTGCGCGCGATCGGGCTGCCCCTGGTCGCCGCGGTGCGCGGCTACGCCCTCGGCGGCGGCTGCGAGCTGGCCATGACGTGCGACCTGATCGTGGCCGCTGACGACGCCGTCTTCGGCCAGCCGGAGATCAGGATCGGGGTGATGCCCGGCGCCGGCGGCACGCAACGCCTGACGCGTGCGCTCGGCAAGGCGCGGGCCATGGAGCTGATCCTGACCGGCCGCACGCTCACCGCGCGCGAGGCCGAAGCGCGCGGCCTGGTGACGCGCGTGGTGGCGCGCGAGCAGACGCTGCCGGAGGCGCTGGCCCTGGCGGCCGAGATCGCGGGCCTGCCGCCGCTGGCCGTGCGGGCGGCCAAGACAGCGATCAACCGGGCCTTCGATATGCCGTTGGCCGAGGGCATGGCGGCCGAGCGGCGTGATTTCTTCCAGCTTTTCGCGACAGCGGACCAGAAGGAGGGCATGCGCGCCTTCGTGGAGAAGCGGCCGCCGAGGTGGCACGGGCGCTGAGCGAGGATGTAGGCTTCCGGCAGGCGCTCGGTGGGCGCGCATGCTGGGGGTGGTGGGAGGCGCCAGGTGGCGGACGAATGGCAGCGCGTGCAGGAGGCGGTGTTTCCGTGTCTCCTGGCCCCCGGCACGCAGGGTGACCCGGCCGAGCGCGAGCGTGACTGGGCGACCGAGGGCATCCAGACGCATGCGCAACCGCTGATCACGGAAGGCCCCTGCGGACTGCTGGTCGGCTTCACGCTGATGGCCACCGGCTTCGACGTGCTGGTCAACGCCCAGCACCTGCACGATTGGGCGATCGGTGCCGACGACCTCGCCCTCGCTGCCGGCAAGAACCTGGGTGCCTGGTCAGACGGCGCGGAGTGGGCCGATGAAGCCTCCGGCGCGCACCGCCTGCGCAGCTCAGAGACGGGATCCGGGCACGATGCCGCGCGCATCCTGCTGCCCCAGGTACGCCAGGACATCTGCGCCGAGCTGAGCCGCGGGGCGCCGGTCGGCACGCGCATCCTGGTCGGACTCCCCGACCGCGACCTGCTCGTGGCCGGCGCGTTGCATCCGGGCGACACCGAATTCGCGGGCCTGTTCCGCGATTTCGTGATGGAGCATTCGAGTTCTGCCGATCAACCCATCGACCGCCGGATCTTCGAGCTCCAGGGCGACGACCTCGTGGAGTACGCGGGCTAGATCCGTGCCCGAGTCCCCGCGGCTGCGCCGTGATCAGTCAGGTGCCGTGCTGGTCCTGACACTCGACCGTCCGGACGCGCTCAACGCCCTGGACGCGCCTCTCAAGGCGGGACTCCTGGCTGCGCTGCGGCAGGCGGCGCGCGACGCCACGGTGCGGGCGATCGTGCTGACCGGGGCCGGTCGAGCCTTCTGCGCCGGACAGGACCTGCGCGAAACGGGCATCACGGGCGCGGCCATCGGCGCCGAGGTCCGCGAGCATTACAACCCGCTCATCATGGCCCTGGCCGATCTGCCCAAGCCGGTCGTGGCCGCGGTCAACGGCGTGGCCGCCGGCGCCGGGCTCTCGCTCGCGCTGGCCTGCGACATCCGCCTCGCCTCGGACAGCGCCACGTTCATCTGTGCCTTCGGGCGCGTCGGGCTGGTGCCCGACAGCGGTCTGTCCTGGTTCCTGCCCCGCGTGGTGGGCATGGGCCGCGCCCTGGAGATGGCGCTCACCACGGCGCCCATCGATGCGACCACGGCCGAACGGATCGGCCTGGTCAACCGCGTCGTGCCGAGCGCTGACCTGGCGACCGAGGGCCTGGCCCTCGCGGCCCGCCTGGCCGACGGGCCGCCCATGGCCATGGGCCTCACCAAGCGCGCGCTGCTCGACGCCCAGTCGATGGACCTTGAACAGGCCCTCGAGCGCGAGGCGCAGTTGCAGACCGCGGCGGGTCGCTCACCCGATCACGCCGAGGGCGTGGCCGCCTTCGTCCAGAAACGGCGCCCCCGTTTCGGCGGCTTGTGACCGCTGCGACCGCGGCCGCCGTGAGGTGCGCGGGGCCGCTGGTAGTGGGCATCGTGGGCGCGGGCACGATGGGCGCCGGCATCGCCCAGGCCTGCCTCGGGGCGGGCCATGTCGTACGCCTGACCGATGTCGCCCCCGATGCCGTGGCGCGCGGCCGGACTCGCATCGCCGACGGCCTGGGGCGCATGGTGAGCGGCGGCCGCCTTACCGTCGCGCGCCGCGCGGGGGCCCTGCGGCGGTTGCACGCTGCGTCCAGCCTGGTGGACGTGGCGCGCGGGGCCGACCTGGTCATCGAGGCGGCGCTGGAGGACCTGACCCTCAAGCGCGAGATCTTCCAAGAGCTGGACGCCGTGGCATCGGCGGGCACCGTGCTGGCCACCAACACGAGCGCCCTCTCGGTGGATGCCATCGCCGCCGCGACGGCCCATCCGGAACGCGTGCTGGGCCTGCATTTCTTCAACCCGGCACCGGTCATGGCCCTGGTGGAGGTGGTGGCGGGCGAGCACACCGCCGCGGCCACCATGCAGTGCGGCCTGCACTTCGTGACGGGCCTGGGCAAGACGCCGGTCGCCTGTGGCGATGCCCCCGGCTTCGTGGTCAACCGCATCAATCGACCGTTCACGCTGGAGGCATTGCGCATGCTCGAGGCCGGAGAGGCCGACGTGCGGGCCATCGACGGCGCACTGATCGACGCGGGCTACCCGATGGGCCCCTTCACGCTGATGGACCTGGTGGGCATCGACGTCAACCTGGCCGTGGCCCGCGCCATCTGGCGCGCGTTCGATGAGGCGCCGCGCTTCACCCCGTCGGCCATCCAGGCGGCGCTCGTGGAGGCGGGCACGCTCGGCCGCAAGAGCGGTCGCGGCTTCTACGCGTACGGCCCGGATGGCCGGCCGGCCGGAGTCGCCGCGCTCCCGCTTCAAGGGGTCGCACCAACGCCGGCCGAGCCGCTCGCGGCCGCTGAGATCGTGGCCCGCCTCGAGCTGGCCGTCATCAACGAGGCGTACCACGCCGCGGGCGAGGGCGTGGCCGATCCGCCGGACATCGACCTGGCCCTGCGCCTCGGCGCCGCCCATCCGCACGGCCCGTTCGAGCGAGCCCGTGCCCTCGGGCTGGGCGCCGTGGTGCGTGGCCTCGCCCGGTTCGAGGCTCGCTACCCCGAGCGGTATCGGGTCGCCCCCGCCCTGTGGCAGATCGCGGCCGTCTGAGCCTCGAGCCCGCGACCCGGTACGATCGGCGTGATGCAACGACCGGCTCTGGCATGAGGGATCGTCGGTGACCCGCGAGCTCGCTCGGCCGACTCGTGAGGCCTGGCTCGTCAGCGCCGTCCGCACCCCAGTCGGTCGGTATGGAGGGGCCCTGGCACGCGTCCGTCCCGATGACCTGGCCGCGCTCGTCATCCGGGCCGCCGTCGAGCGGAGCCGTCTGCCGCCTGAACGCATCGAAGACGTCATCCTCGGCTGCGCCAACCAGGCCGGCGAGGACAATCGCAACGTGGCGCGCATGGCTGCCCTGCTCGCGGGCCTGCCCATCGAGGCCGGCGGGCTGACGGTCAACCGCCTGTGCGGCTCGGGTCTGCAGGCCATCAACAGCGCGGCCCACGCGATCATGGTCGGCGACGGCGACGCGTTCGTGGCCGGTGGCGTGGAGTCGATGAGCCGCGCCCCGTTGGTGACCCTGAAGGCCGAGACGCCATTCGCGCGGGGCGATCGCCCGCTCGTGGACACGACGCTGGGCTGGCGGTTCGTCAACCCGGCGCTGGCGGCCATGTACCCGCCGCTCTCGATGGGCGAGACGGCGGAGGAGGTCGCCACGCGCTGCGCCGTGACGCGCGAGGAGCAGGACGCCTTCGCGCTCATCAGCCAGCAGCGGGCCGTGGCGGCTGCGGACGCGGGCCGGTTCGACGGCCAACTCGTCCCGGTGCCCGTCCCACAGGCGAAGGGCGAAGCGGTGCTGGTCACGCGGGACGAGCACCCCCGCGCCGACACCAGCCGGGAGGCGTTGGGCGGGCTGCGGCCGGCCTTCCGTGGCGCGGGATCGGTCACGGCCGGTAACAGCTCGGGCATCAACGACGGCGCCAGCGCGACCGTGCTGGTGGAGGCGGGCCTGGCGCGTGAGCTGGGCCTGCGCCCGCTGGCCCGCATCGTCGCCACCGCCGTGGCCGGCGTCGATCCCGCCGTCATGGGCCTCGGTCCCATCCCCGCCACGCGTAAGGCGCTGGCGCGGGCGGGCCTCGCCGTGGCCGACCTCGACCTGATCGAGCTGAACGAGGCCTTCGCCAGTCAGTCGATCGCGTGCATCCGCGAACTCGGCCTCGATCCGGAGCGCGTCAACGTCAACGGCGGCGCGATCGCGCTGGGGCATCCGCTGGGGATGAGCGGGGCGCGCCTCGTCACGATGCTGGTCCACGAGCTCGTGGCACGCGGCGCACGGTACGGCCTGGCCACCATGTGCATCGGCGTGGGTCAGGGCATCGCCACCATCATCGAGCGGGTGCCCGCCGACTGATCCTAGCCGGCGACCTCTCCGTCATCGATCGGTCGCTCGAACTCCGGGCCCTGGCCATCGGCGGCATCGCGGTACACGTGCCAGCCTTCCTCGGCGCCCGCCGCGATCGACGCGTCGGGATAGCCGGCCCGCAGGTCAGCGGTGATCGCGGCCACGTCGCCAGGATGCTGCCGCCAGGCGGCGGCGAAATGCTGCGCGAGATCCGGATCGAACGGATGAAACGTGACTTCCATGGCAGGGCCTCCACCCGGCACGCGGCGTCCTCCGACGCCCGGCGGCGCGGCTAACAGGTGATGTGCAGGACGGCGTGGACCTCATCCGGCCGGAGGTCGCGGAGCAGACGACAGGCGTCCCTGGTGGGCAGCGCCGACACGGTGATGCCACGGCGCGCGGCCTCGGCGTAGACATCGGGCGCGATGGGCAGGGCCCCGTCGGCGCCGGTGCCCACGATGAGTCGCCGGCCGCCCCATGGGATCGCCTCGGCGACGGAGAGGGGCGTGTGCCCGAACTGATCGCGCAGCGCCTTCGACGGGCCCTTGTGCCGGCTGCGCACGCGGCCTGCGTCGATGACCACATCGCGCGTGTAGGCCACGCCGTCGATCTCAAGCTCCCCGAACGCGATCAGCCTGACCTTCACCGGCTCCGCCTCCACGCGCCGTCCGGGCGCCCGTTGCGCGGCCGAACCAGGCTCAATGGTACGAGACCAGATACAGCAGGAAGGCCACCAGCCCGCCCGTCGCCACGCCCAGGATGCCGGCCCCCCAGGCACGGGCATCGAGGGGTCCGAGCGGGTCGCCCTCGTCGTGGGCGTCGTGACCGCCTGGGGCGTTGCTGCCTTCGTCATGGCCGGGGCCGTCACCGCCGGCCCCGTCGGCGGCGAGCAGCGCTGCACGGGTCGGTTCGTGATCGGATGCGACGTCGTGGGTCTCAGCCACCGAGCAGGCCCTCGTTCACGACCTGGTCCACCGTCACCGGCCCGGCCACCGGTTTCTCCGGCAGGCCGGTCATGAAGGCGATCGAAGCGCTCCAGGCAGCGCGGTCGATCGCCCCCAGGCCGTGGGCCTGAGTGTAGGGACTCTGCCAGGTGGCGATGGTCGCGTCGAGGATGGCCGACTGCGTGGCGTCGCTGCCGGCCAGGGTCGGCTGGGCGGCGATCGAGGCGGTCAGGCCGGCCTGGGGATCGGCCGCCACGGCCGTCATGGCCCGCAGGGTCGCGGTCACGAACGCCTTGAGCGCGTCGTGCTTGGCTGCCAGGGTGGCCGTACCGACGATGAGCCCGGGTCCCGGCAGCGGCGTGGCCTGGTCGACATGGAGCTCGACCGTGGGCGTGCCGTTGAGCTGGAGCTGGACGGGCTCGTTGTTGGTGAAGCCGGTGGCGGCCGCCACGACCCCCTGCTGCACCGCCGTAGCCTGGCCGTAGTCCGGGTAGAGGACGACCTGCACGTCGTTGACCGTCAGGTGCACCGACGCGAGGAGCGCCTGCAGCATGATCCAGCTCGAGCCGTAGCGCCCGGGTGTGCCGACCTTCTTGCCCTTCAGGTCGGCGGCCGTCGCGATGCCGGCGCTGGTCTTGGCGAAGACCACGTTGGGGAACAGGCCGTAGATGGTCGTCACATAGGTGATCGGGATGCCCTGGCTGACGGCCGGGATGACGCTCGTGCCATCCGCTACGCCGACGTCGACGCTGCCCTGGCCGACCAGCGTGATGAGGTCGGGATCGTTCTTGTTCTGGAAGGTCACGTCGAGGCCGGCCGCCCGGTACAGGCCGTGCTCCTCGGCGTAGTAGAACTGGGCGAACTGGACGCTCGGGATGTAGCCCAGTCCGACGACCAGGGGGGTCAGCGGACCGGACCCCGTGGGGGTCGGGCTGGACGACGTTGCCCCCGGGCTCGCGGGCCCGCTCGTGGGGCTGCCCGTGCCAGAGCAGGCGACGAGAGCGAGCATCCCGATGAGGGCCCCGAGGCGGCGGACGGACGAGCGGCGCATGCGAACCTCCGGTGGACTCAACCGCGCCCGCCGAGCAGGCGACGCTCGGCGAGGACGACGAGCAGATACAGACCGATGCCCAGCAGGGCGATCGTGAGCAGCGTGGCGAAGACCAGCGGCGTGTCGAACAGGCTGCCGCGCGCGAGGTTGATGAGGACGCCGAGGCCGGCATTCGCGCCAGCCCATTCGCCGACGATCGCGCCCACCACGGCGAGCGTGACGCCCACGCGCAGGCCGCCCATGATGGCCGGCAGCGCGGCCGGCACCTCGACCCACAACAGGCGCTGACGGGGCGTCGCCCGGAAGGCCGCCGCCATCTCCACCAACCGGGCATCGACCGAACGCACGCCAACCATCGTGGCCACCGTCACTGGGAAGAAGAGCACGATGGCGCAGATCGCGGCGATGCTCAGCAGGCCCGTTCCGAACCACAGCGCGATCAGCGGCGCGACGGCCAGGATCGGCGTCGCCTGGGCGGCCACGAAGTACGGCGCGAGGACCTGCTCGGCGAGTCGGGAGCGCCCCAGCAGGATGCCCAGCGGGATCGCCGCGCCGACACCCACGATCAGGCCACCGACGATCTCCTCCAGGGTCGCTGCCGCGTGCGGCTCCATCGTGCCGTCGGCCCACGCCTTGGCGAAGCGCGCGGCCACGACCTCCGGTGCCGGCAGCACGAACGCCGGGTAGCCGGCCACGACGACCAGGGCCTTCCAGGCGACCAGCAGCACGGCCAGGCCGGCGAGGGCGAGCAGCCAACCAGGCACGCGGCGTGCCTCACGCTTCACACCGCCACCTCGATCGTCGCGGGCGCGTCGCCCGGGTCACCCGGGTCCACCAGCGAGCGCCGCACCTGGCGGGCGGCCGAGTTGCCGATCGGGCTGTCGAGGTCCTCCATCGTCCGCGGCCGGGGCAGCGCTACGGGTATGTCGGCCACGACATGGCCGGGTCGAGGCGAGAGGACCAGGACGCGGTCGGCCAGGAAGACCGCCTCGGCGATGCTGTGCGTGACCAGCACGATGGTCGTGGCAGTGCGTTCCCAGATGCGCAGCAACTCTCCGCCGAACCGCTCGCGGGTGAGGGCATCGAGGGCACTGAAGGGCTCGTCCATCAGCAACACGGCTGGTTCCAGGGCCAGCGCGCGGGCGATGGCAGCCCGCTGGCGCATGCCGCCGCTGAGCTGGTGCGGGCGCGCCTCGGCGAACGGAGCGACATCGACCAGGGCGAGCAGCAGAGCCGCCCGCGCAACCTGCTCGGCGCGGGGCCGACCGGCCACGCGAAGCGGGAACGCGACGTTGTCGGCGATCGAAGCCCACGGCAGGAGGCGCGCATCCTGGAAGACGAAGCCGACCCGTGGGTCGGGCCCGCTGACCGTGCGGCCCGCCAGTTCGACCGAGCCGAGGTCGGGCGGGAGCAGCCCCCCGATCACGCGCAGCAGCGTGCTCTTGCCGCAGCCGTTGGGGCCCACGATGGCGACGATCTCACGGGTCCCGACGTCGAACGACACGTCGTCCAGCACGGTCAACCAGGCGTTCTTGTCGGTGCCGTTCGTGTCACTGCCGTTCGTGGGCGTGCCGTTTGCGTCGGTGCCGTTTGTGGGCGTGGCGTTCCTGGGCGCGGCGTTTGCGTCGGTGCCGTTCGAGGGCGTGCCGTTCCTGGCCGGGGCGTTCCTGTGGCTGCCGGTCCCTGTGCCGTTCGCGTGCGCGCGGAAGCGTTTGCCCAGGCGCTGGACTCGGATGAGCGGCTGCTGCGTGACCCTGTACCTCCGGTTCGGCTGCGCCCCTGGCGGAGCGCAGCAGTACCCGGCCACTCGGAGGCCTGCGGAGTTGGTCGCGGTGCCAGCGAACTGCGACGGGCCGACGCCGCGACGCGATCGCGCGTCGTTCGGCCGGCGCCCATCGGGCGCGCTCGCCCCTGCCTTCTCCCGTCCGGACTGTGACCGTCGGCTCCCTGTCAGGGGATCCACCGCCGCCGCGGATCGACACGGCGTGCGGGTCGTGGGCTGGCGGCCGCACGGCTGGCGCCGCGCTCCGCCGACCACCGGTCGGGACTTCCACCCGACCCCGAAGGCGAGGCTATTGGTGATGTGCTCGAAGTGTACCGCGGCCTAGGCCGGAGATACGCCGCCGGACCCGGGGCGGGTGGGGGCCCGCCCCCCGCCCCAAAACCCCCCCCCAAGCGCCGCACCCCCCGGCCCCGCGCGGG
>JBIOID010000040.1:0-11392 GCA_044449585.1 Candidatus Limnocylindrales bacterium | reverse complement strand
CGTCCACCAGCTGGCCTGTGGTGTGCCGGGCGGCAGCTCGCCCGCGGCCGCCTGCGCCGCCGCGCCCGCCGGACCCCGGCGTCGGCGTCGACGCATCACGAGATATGCCCCTCCGATGACCACGACCGTGGTCACGAGGCCGACACCCACCCGCGTGAAGCCGACCGTCGCGGCGCCCGCCATGACCTGGTCGAGCTGATCGGCTTCCGCCTTGGCCTGGTCGGCGTCGCCGTGGGCCACCGCGTGCACGCCGGCGGCCGACATGGCCCCCAGGTCTGTGCCGACCAGGCCGACCGCCTCGATCGGACCATGCGACTGCGCGGCATCAGCATTCGCCGCTGAGACGATCCTGGCCGCGTCGAGCTGGGTTTGCGCGTATGTCTGGGCAGCCTGCAGGTCGGCCAGGGACCGGGCGGCCTCGAACCTTGTCGCGATGCTGCCGGTCACGGCATCCGCGCCCGGCAGGACGGCATCCTCCTGTTCGGCCAGGCTGCGCACCGAGCTGGCTACCCGGAGCGCGGCGGTGGCATCGCTGAAACGCCAGTCGGCCATGTCCTTCGAGATGAACGTCGGCATGGTCCACCCCGCGGCCTCCGTCTCGAACTGGTGGTAGGCCTTGCGCGCGGCTGAACGGGCGGCCAGCTCGGTCGGGTCAGTGGCCACGCCGAAGCGGGCCAGCAGCGACTGGGCCAGGTCCATGTCGCCGCCGGCGGGGACCATCGCCACCTCGTCGACCGTGTCGAGCCACTGGCGCCACGTGATCGGCCCAGCCGGGAGGCGGTCCGACGCGGTGGCCCCATACGGCATACGCCGGTCGAGCATGTCGTCGATCGCGACCCGCATGTTGGCGTCGCCGGCCGACTTCGCGATGTCGGTCACGACGAAGCAGGAGGCTGCGTAGTCGTACTGCACCTCCGCGAGCTGCGCGTCCGTCGCCTTCGGGGACAGGAACTGCCAGTGGGCGATATCGGGCGACCCACCGCCCGGGTGCGGGCCCGGATCGGCACAGGCCGGGATCTTGCCCGTGTCGACCGTCGTGGCAGCCCATTCCGCGTACCCCTCGCTGAGCCAGACGTCGCTGAACAGCGAGCCGTTGAACCACGCGTGCGACAGCTCGTGCGGGACCGTGTCCACCTGGGACAGATCCTCGTCCACGCGCGCCACGCTGGTCCTCGGATCGAAGTCCCCGACGTAGTCGCCGAGCGAACTCGAGGCCGTCTCGCGGACCGTGATGGGGCCGGAGCCGGGCAACGTTCGCCCGATCAGCGTCTCGAGCCCATCGATCGACGCCTGCACCTGCGTCTGGACCGCGGTCATCCACAGGGGATCCTCCGGCCAGGCCTCGACGACGACCGTCCGCCCGTCGGGCGCGGTGACGGTCGCGCGGTGATACGCGGCTTCGTTGCTGCCGTCGAGGCACAGGTAGAAGTCGAGCGGATCGGTCAGCTTCCCGCTGCGATAGACCGTGCTCGCCCCGGACGTGCTCGCACTCACGGTGCTGCCGGTGGTGGTGAAGAGGTACCCATTCGGGACGATGACGCTCACCGTGCCGCCCTGGGGCCCATTGGCGGCGGCGCAGAAGGAGGCGTAGGCCGCGCCGGCCCGGACCTCAACGCCGCTGCGCGGCGCACCGCCCGGCAGCTGGTACGTGATGTGGACGGTGCGCACCTGTCCATTGAACGTATTCGCGAACGTGAGCAGGATCAGCTGGAAGCCGTATTGGTGCTGCTTCGTGACGGCGGTCACCTTGCCCGCGTTGGCCTTCGACGCGAGGTGGACGGCCGCGTCCTCGACCCAGATCTCTGCCGAGTTCACGTAGTACCGGGTGGTATCAGTGCAGGTGCCGGTCTCCAGGACGCCACCGACGTACTGCGAGCACGTGACCGTCTTGCTCGTGCTCGGGACGTGGTTCTCGACCCGCAGGTCGATGGTGACCTGGACGAGCGACTTGGAGGGCACCAGCTGGTACGTCGTGCTGGCGGTCTCGATGACGTGCTGGGACGCGGCCAACGTCGCCTGGGGTGCCAGCAGCGCCGCCAGCGCCACAAGGACCCCGACCGCGAGGGACCGACTTCGGAACGCCGCTCTTCCGGTCACACAGCTGCTCCGCTGCACCGACGTGAGACCGTGAGCATCATGACCGGCTGCGCCATGTGCTACCAGCAGGAAGTCCTACTGGCTGGTCTGCGACGTTCGGCCTGCTCCGGACGTTGCCCCGCTAGGTCCAGCGGTCCCAGCGAGCGAAGGCCTCGGACGGGACCCAGCCCCGCTTGAGCGACGGGGAACGCACGTCCGGCAGCGGATGCCCGACGGGCATGACGCCGACAGGCGTGAAGTCGGCGGGGATGCCCAGCTCGGCCTTGAGCGCTTCGATGCGCGACAGCTCGGGCGTTCCCGCGAAGCCGGCCGCGAGGCCGGCATCGACCGCAGCCAGAGTGATGAGCATCACGGTCATACCGATGTCCATCCACCAGTAGGGCACGGGCCAGGTGGTCTCCTGACCGGCCTCGTCCAACTTGTCGGTCTCGTGGTATCGGGCGTGGTACACCTGCTCGCTGACGCATGGGATGAAGATCGCCGCGCACTCGCTGATCCACGGGTCCATGCCCTCGTCGACCATCTCCTCCTCGTGGTAGAGCTCGGCGATCCGCCGGCGCATCACGGGCTCGGTCACGATCACGATGCGCTGACCCTGGCTGAAGCCGGCGCTCGGCGTACGCTGAGCGGTCGCGGCGATGCGCTCCAGCAGCGCACGGCCGACGGGCTCGCCAGCGAAGTGGCGCACCATGCGCCGCCGCATCACGACCTTGCTGAATTCCACGGCTCCTCCTTCTCCGGCGACCCCCGTCAGCAGGTGGCCCAGCGGCCCACGTGATGGGCCTGGGCCAGGGCCTGGGCGGCAGCGTAATCGGCCGCATAGCGCACGTCCGGCCTGATCGTGTCCAGCCGAGCGTCGCCGCGCACCACCAGCTCGTAATCCAGCTGGAACCAGCTGTTGCCGCTGCGGATCCACACGAAACGCAGCAACCGACCGTAGTAGTCGGTGTCGGAGACGTCCTTCTCGAGCGTGACGGTCGTGTGGCCCGCCAGCAATCTCTTGGCATCGGCACTGGCCTGCGGGCCATACGGCTGGACCGGCGTCCCGGGCTTGACCGTCTCGGGCGTGTCGATGCCGATCAGGCGCACGTACTCCTTGTCGGTCAAGCGGATCGTGTCGCCGTCGACGACGTACCAGATGGTGGCCGTGGTGGTCGGCCCCGTGGGCGCACGGAGCGGTCCCCGCAGCGCCGACGCGCTCGACGGGATAGCACCCCGGCAGGCGGCGGGCTTCGGAGCCGGCGCGGGCGTCGGGGCGCGGGGCGCCGGGGTCGATTGGCCGGTGTCGGTGGGCCGCCCGGTGTCGCTCGTGCCCGACGTCACCGTCGCCTGCCCACCCGGTCCGGGCGATCCCAGTCCCAGGCCGGCCGGGGCATCGGTCGTGGCCGTGCCGCAGGCGCTCGCCAGAGCGAGCGTCGCGACGATCGCGAGGGTGGCGGCCCAGCGTCGTCGACCCCGTCGGCGATCCGAGCCCGATGCGCCCATGTCGGCGCCATCATGCGCTCCTTCCGTGCCACCTCCCCTGGCGCACGGAAGACCAAGTGACGTCGTGAACCCGTCTGGCCAGCTGCGCGTACCATCGGGGGTGGAAAGGCGGCAGCGCGCGATGGTTGGGGCGATCGACAGGCTCGGACAGGTGGCCCGCATGGGACTCCGGCAGGGGGCTGGCTCCGGTGAGGTACCGGCGGCTCGGATGAAGCCGGGGCACACCGGCCGGGCCATGCTCCTCGCGGCCGGGGCGGCGCTGCTGCTCGCTGCGACCGGCCATGCCGCGCAGGCAGCCGGCACCCCCACCACCGCCCCGAACGTCGTGGTCCTGCCCACGACCGGCGTGGTCGATCAGGTGATGGCGGGCTACATCTCCGATGGCATCGCACAGGCGCACGCGGAGGGCGCCGCGGCCGTGATCATCGAGCTGAACACGCCGGGCGGCGATCTTGAGTCCACGAACACCATCGTCGGCGCCGAGCTTGACGCGCCCCTCCCGGTGATCGTGTGGGTGGCGCCGTCGGGCGGGTTCGCGGCCAGCGCCGGCACCTTCATCACCCTGGCCGGCCACATCGCGCTGATGGCCCCCGGCACGTCGATCGGTGCCGCGTCACCGGTCACGAGCTCAGGCGGCGACATCACCGGCACCGAGGGCCAGAAGGTCACCAACGACGCGGCAGCCAAGATCCAGTCGATCGCCGAGACCCGCGGCCGGAACGTGCAGTGGGCCCGCGACGCCGTTTTGAACGCCACCAGCGCCAGTGCCGTGGAGGCCGTCTCGCTCCACGTCGTGGATGGCATCGCCGCCACCCTGCAGGGCGTGCTTGACTTCAGCAACGGCAAGACCGTCACGGTCGGCACCACGCCCGTGACCCTCCAGCTGGACGGCGCGACCACGACCGAGATCAACATGGGCCTCGTCCAGGAGATCCTTCACACCCTGGCCGACCCGAACATCGCATTCGTGCTGCTGATCATCGGCGGCCTGGGCATCGTGGCCGAGCTGTTCCACCCGAACTTCGTCACCGGCACGATCGGCGTGCTCTGCCTGATCGGCGCCTTCATCGGCTTCGGCAGCCTGCCTCTCAACGTGGCCGGCCTGCTCCTGATCCTGTTGGCCCTGTTCCTCTTCGTGGCGGAGGCGTTCGTGCCCAGCCACGCCCTGTTGACCATCGCCGGATTGGTCTGTCTCATCCTCGGGGCCGGCACCCTCTACGCCGCGCCCGGCGGCCCGACGGCTCCCGACGTGAGCGTGGCGCTGCCGGTCATCGCCATCGTCGCCCTCTTCGCCGGCATCTTCGTCCTCGTCGTCGGCGCGGCCGCCGCGCGGACCCGACGGATGAAGGCGACCCCCGGTACGGTCGGCACCAAGGTGGCACCCGGGCTGGAGGGTGAAGTCCGCACGCCGCTCGGCTACGAGGGGTCCGCCCACGGATCCGTGTACGTCGGTGGCGAGGAGTGGTCGGCCCGCACGGTCGACGACCAGCCGCTCCCACGTGGTGCGCTCGTCCGCGTGGTCCGGCAGGACGACCTGGTCGTGCTCGTGGAGCCGATCCAAGGCGCCACGACCCTGGGGACCGGCGCAGCCGGTCCAGCCCATCCATGACCCGACCATTCTTCGGCTACCACATGCCGAACCTCACCTACCCCGGCGTGCCCGACGACCAGCTCTTCGAGCACATCGTGCACCTCGTACAGGCCGCCGAGACGGCGGGCTTCGACATGGTCACGGTGATGGACCACTTCTACCAGATCCGCGGCGTGGGTCCGGAGGAGGCACCCATGCTGGAGGCCTACACATTGCTGAGCGCGCTGGCCGCCCGGACCAGCCGCATCCGCCTTGGCTCGATGGTCAGCGGGGTGACCTACCGCAACCCGGCGCTGGTGGCCAAGATGGTCACGACCCAGGACATCATCTCGGGCGGGCGGGCGATCCTGGGCCTGGGCGCCGCGTGGAACGAGGACGAGCACAAGGGCTATGGCTTCGACTTCCCGCCCATGCGCGAGCGGATGGACCGTCTCGAGGAGGCGCTCGAGATCTGCCACCTGATGTTCACCGAGGAGCGCCCGAGCTTCGAGGGGCGCTACTACCGACTCGATCGAGCGCTCAACAGCCCCCGGCCCATCCAGTCGGGCGGCCCGCAGATCCTCATCGGGGGCAGCGGCGAGCGGCGCACGTTGCGGATGGTCGCTCGCTTCGGCGACATCTCCAACTGGTGGGGCTCGCTGGACGAGCTGAAGCACAAGAACGACGTGCTGCAGGCCCATTGCGAGGCTGTCGGGCGCGACCCCGCCACGATCATCCGCACCATCATGGCCCCGGTCCTGCTGGTGAACGACCTCCCCGAAGCCGAGGTCCTCATGGCCCGCATCCCGCCAGAACGCCGGGCCAACCTCATCGCGGCCAGGCCAGCCGACGCCGCCGAGGCCCTGGTGCCGTATCGCGAGGCCGGCTTCGACGGGTTCATCCTGCGCAACGCGATGCTGTCGACGGTGGAGTCGCTGGCCCTCGCCGGGGAGCTGATCGCCCTCATGCAGTAGGGCAGCAGTCGGGCATCGACGCAGCACCCGAGGCCGGTCAGGCCAGCGCCGCTTGCCTGGCCGGGCTGCGCCTGCTCCTTGCGTGCCTGTCTTATAAGCCGTGCGGGTGGGGCACGGTCGCTGGTCATGCGGTGACCATATCGGCGCGGCGTGGGGCACCGTCGAGCCCGATCGGTCGGATCCTGCACCGGATGCACGCTTTCGACCGAAGGGGGGGCGCCATCCGGTCAGAACCGTTCGCCCCATGCATGGGATCGACCTCGGCGCAGCGGGCCGATGCCGATATGGTCACCGGATGATCGGCGCCTGGCCTAGGTGCGGCGGGCGCCCCTGGAGAGCTACGTCGGCCGGGCGCGTTCGACGACCGGGAACGTGAGCAGGATCAGCAGCACGGCCAGGCCGCCGAAGCCGACCGTCTCCGCCAGCTGCCAGCTGTTGGTGAGGGCCGTGGACGGTCCCTCGAAGATCAGCGCGTAGTGCGTCACGAGCCAGGCCCCGACGTCGGTCGTGCCGGCGGGCACGGATGCGATCGCGGCTTCACGAGTCAGCAGCTGGCCATCGGACGTCTGGAAGCGATAGTCCAGGTCCGGGTCCATGACGAGCTTCACGTCGTCGGGGTTCGCGCCACCGCCCACCGGCACAGCCATGACGTTGGGGTTGTCGAAGACGGAGGGCGGCAGGTACGCCTGGTGCTCGATCTGCCCGACGTTGAACAAGACGATGGCCACCAACCCAGCGACGATCAGAGCGGGCAGCGTCCGGCCCATCAGGGTCCCGACCAGCAGGCCGATCCCAAGACCGGCCAGTGCATGTGCGACCACGGGCGCCCCGAACAGCTCGGCATCCTCGTAGAGGTTGTGCCAGACGCCATCGCCGGAACGCGCCGTCTCGAGGATCGCCATCGACACGCCACCGACGGCCGAGAGACCCAGCACGAGCACGAGCAGGGGGCCCAGTCGGCCGGCGAGCCAGCGACGACGTGAGCCAGAGAGGCTCCAAGCCGTGGCCGCCGTCCGGGCCTCGAGCTCGCGCCCTACCAGCGGCACCCCGACCAGCAGGCCGATGGCCCATGGCAGGAGGGCCATGGCCGCCGCGATC
The DNA here is from genome assembly GCA_044449585.1 of Candidatus Limnocylindrales bacterium. Taxonomy (GTDB): domain Bacteria; phylum Chloroflexota; class Limnocylindria; order Limnocylindrales; family CSP1-4; genus DASPUH01. The sequence goes on along the minus strand of JBIOID010000040.1, from coordinate 4,168 downwards.
TTGCCGGCTTCGTCCTCGTTGATCCCCGCCCAGCGCGAGACCGGGTCGGCGCACACCCCGGCGGCATCGGGGCCGCCGGTCAGCCACTGGACGAGGCAGTGCGTGGTCACCCCGACAGCGTTGAGACGATACGTGACGATGAGAGCCGAAGCCGCCACCACGAGGGCCGCGACCGTCACGGCGAGCACCTCGAAGCGGTGGATCTTGAGCGTCAGACGGGCGGAGGTGATCGCCCCGGAGAGCGTCGCCATCACGCGGCCCACGCGTTCGCACCCGTGCTGGAAGCACGCGCCGACGACAGGTAGCCCAGCACGATCTCCTCCAGCGAAGCCGCCCGACCGACCGACTGATCGGCTGTGCGCACCAGCGTGAGCCGCGTGCTCCCGGGTCCTGCGAACGTCGCGACCTCCCCGGCGATATGGGCGGCAGGGGCGGCGTCCACCGCGTCGACGAGGCGATGGTCCGCCTGGGCCACAGCCACGTCCGAGTCCAGCAGCACCCGGCCGGCCGACAGCACGACCAGCCGTTCGCACGCCTGCTCGACGTCGGTGACGATGTGCGAGGAGAGGAACGCGGTGTGGCCATCCACCCGGACCGCCGCGACGAGCACGCTCAGGAACTCGCGACGCGCCAGCGGATCCAGGCTGGCCAGCGGCTCATCCAGCAACAGGACCGGGGCACGGGTCGCGAGGGCGATGGCCAGGCCCAGCTGGGCCTGTTGGCCACCGGACAGCTCGCTGGCCCGCTTCGACGGCCCGATGCCGAGTGACTTGAGCCGCTCGACGGCGACGGGCCGATCGAACCCGCGGCGGAGCGTGACCGCCAGCGCCAGGTGGTCGGCCACCGTGAGGTCGCGGTAGAGCGATGCCGCCTGTGGCACGTAGCCGATCCGCGCCGACGCCTCGGGCCGGTGACGCCAGGGGTCGATGCCGGTGACGGTCACCCGCCCGGAGGTCGGGCGTTCGAAGCCCATCCAGGTCCGGATCAGCGTGGACTTACCCGCGCCGTTGGGGCCCACGACGGCCGTGATCGAGCCGGTCGGGACGGCCAGCGTGACATCATCGAGCGCCAGCGGGGTGCCGGACCGGTAGTGCTTGGACAGGCCCTCGGCGGTCAGGGCGGAGGCAGGGGTGTTCGTCATGGCCCGACCTTAGGCCCGACCGACTCAGCCGAACAGGCGGGACTCCCCTCACCTCGCGCGAGGGATTCCCCGCCTGGCCCTCGAGATGCAGCGGTGCTACCGTCCGGGCGTGGCTGACACCGTCCGCCGGCGCGTCGCGGCCGCGATCGCCCTGGCCTTCCTGCTCCTCGGCGTCGACGCCTGGCTGGCCGGTGATCAGGCTGGCCGGCCGCCGGCGAGCGGGAACGACGCCCAGGCTGCGGACATCGTCCTCCTGGTCTGGTTCGCCTTGGGCGTCTTCCTGGCCGGCGCCTGGTGGCTGACCCGCCCCGGCCGCCCGGTGATCGCCGCACGGCTGGGCTGGCCGCTCCTGGCCGCGAGCATCGCCCCGTTCTCGCTGGCCGCGGTCGCGACCCTTCAGAGCTCATGGAGCGGCACCGTCGTCGGCATCCTCTGGCCCCTATCGGTCGTCCCGCTGGCCGAGGCCCTGACGACCTTTGCCCCGGATCGGCGGCAGCGGTGGCTGGCCCTGGGCTGCGCGCTGGCCTGTTGCGCGGTCGCGGCCACGATCGGGCCGGTCCTCACGCCGATCGGGTCGGCCATCTCCTATGCGATACCGCTCGGGCAGGGGGCTGGCGGGCCGATCGGTGCGAGCGACCCCGGGGCGACGGTGATGACGCTCACCCGGATCGAGGCCGCCTCGACGATCCAGCTGCTCCTGGTGGCCGGGGTGACCGTGCTGCCCGCGCTGATCGCTGGCTTCCTGCCCCGTCGAGTGGCGGGGGTCGGCTGGGGGCTTCAGCGCGACCAGCTGATCGAGGGTGTCGGGCTGTTGGCGGTCGGCCTGACGCCCGTCGTCGCCGGGCTCGTCCTGGACTTCGAAGCCCCGGAGTTCGGGATGGCCGCGCTCGTATCGTGGGCCGTCCTCGTGGCCGTGGTGGCCCGCGTGGCGATCCGGCCGCTCGATGAACTCACCCGCCGTGCGACGGTGCAGCGCGACCTGACCGTGACCCTGGCCGAGGCAGAGCGCGTCCGCCTGGCCGCCGACCTGCATGACGGGCCGCTGCAGGACCTGACGCTGCTGGTTCGCCGCCTGGACGCGTCCGGTGACCCGGAGACGGCCGCCCTGGCCCGCTCGATCGCCGCCGAGCTGCGCGACGTCTGCGGCGAGCTGCGCCTGCCGATGCTGGACCACCTCGGTGCGGGCGTGGCGATGGAGTGGCTGGTGGAGCGGGTCCAGCGGCTGTCCGGCGACCGGATCGACCTTGTCCGGGATGACCCCGCGCGCCCGCCGGCGGAAGTCGAGCTGGCCCTGTTCCGGGTAGCCCAGGAGGCGCTCGCCAACGCCGTGCGCCACGGCCGACCGCCCATCCTGGTCCACTACCAGGCGGGCGCCGAGTACGCCGCCCTGACCGTCGAGGACGCCGGCCCGGGCATCGACCTGGCGTCCGGCGCCCGCGCCCGCCAGGACGGCCGGTTCGGTCTGCTCGGCATGCAGCAGCGGGCGGAGCAGGTCGGGGCGCGCCTGGACCTGCGCCGACGCCCCGAGGGTGGGACCAGGGTCTCGCTCGAGTGGCGCTCCGGGTCGCTGGGTTGGGGGAGCCCATGACGATCCGGATCGCGATCGTGGACGACCACCCGGTCGTGCGCGACGGCACGGCCAGCCTGTTCGCCACGCAGCCGAACATGGAGGTCGTGGCGGTCGGGTCCACGCTCGATGACGCGCGGGCCATCATCGCCCAAGCCGACCCGCCCGATGTCCTCCTGCTCGATATCCAGCTCGGCGCGGACAGCGGGCTCGCCCTCCTGACCGGCGGGGCACGCCGCACCGCGGTCGTGCTGCTGACCGCCTTCGACTACCCCCAGTACGCGGCGGCCGCCCTCCAGCTCGGCGCGGCCGGCTTCGTGGTCAAGACCGCGCCGGTGCCCGAGTTGGTCGCCGCCGTCGAGGCCGCGGCAGCGGGCCGCCTGTCCTTCGACGAGCGGGCCCGCGGCCACCTGGACCGCCTGACCGGGCGGGAACTCGAGATCGTCCGTCTGGCCATGGCGGGACGATCCAACGACGAGATCGGCCGGGCACTGGGCATCGCCACCAAGACGGTCGAGGCCCACCTCGGCCGGCTGTACGGGCGGTTCGGCGTCGCCTCGCGCACGGAACTCGCGGCCCGCGCCCTGCGCGAGGGCTGGCTGGAAGTCCCGCCGACCGCCTGACCGCCGGGGCCGGGACCGCGCTCAGGCGGGTTCCGGGCCCTCATGGTCGACCAGCCAGTGTTCGGCATCACCGCCGCGCCCCTTCAGGAGGGACAGGCCGCCCGATACGTCCATCGCCACGCCCACGATGTGGATGCGCTGGATGAGGGCGAAGGGGTAGCGGCCGGCCAGGCGCCGATCGGCCAGCCAGCGGACCCGCACGTCGGTCATGGGGATGAAGTGGGGATCGCTGGCATCGAGGTAGGCCATCATCGAGGCCTCCTGATGGATGTGCGCGAAGCCATAGATGATGTGGGCGGCGGTGCTGATGACGATGCGCCGACGCTCCTTGTCGACCCGGCCACCGGCACCCGGATCGTCGGCGCCCGCCACGTTGAAGGTCGTGTCGATGCCGTGATCCTCGGCGATGCGCGCCGGATCGACGCCGCGGCTTTCCCACATGCTGCGGCCCTCGAGCGCGGAGGCGTGGGCTGCGCCGAAGCCGGTCGAGCCGGGCGCCGATCTCGGCTGATCGCCCCACGGACCAGCGCTGACCGGGTTGGCTTCCGGCTGCTGCTGGCCGACGATGGCGATCTCATCGAGCCGTACCCGGAACTCCGGGAACGTGATGCGCGTCGGCTCGCCGATGCGGGAGAGGAGCACCACGTCGGTGATGTTGAAGAACCCGGTCAGGATGTTGACGTAGTCGGAGACGCGCGTGAAGCGTCCCAGCTCGACCGAGCCCTCGGCGCGGAGATGGCTCCCGATCAGCTCGACGCGCGGTCGCTCGATGGCCGACTCGTCCACCCCGACAGCGTACTCTCCGATGGGGTCGCTTGTCGCTGGTCGGGACGCCCG
>JBIOID010000039.1:0-11461 GCA_044449585.1 Candidatus Limnocylindrales bacterium | reverse complement strand
GGCGTCGCCATCGAGGGTGGCGGTGAACGGCACGCCCGCCAGCACGCCGGCCAGCAGGCCGGCCAGCAGCCGCATCGTGGTGCCCGAGTTGCCGCAGTCGAGTGCCACCCCGGGCGCCCGCCAGCCCGACCAGCCGGGGGAGCGGACCACGTACTCCACTCCGGCTCCGTCGCCGACGCTCCGCTCGATGGTCACGCCGAGCGCCGCCAGGCAGACGGCCGTGCTGCGCGGGTCGAGCGCGTCGGAGGCATGGCTGATGCACGACGTGCCTTGGGCCACGCCCGCCAGCAGGAGCGCCCGATGGGTGATCGACTTGTCCGGCGGCATGGCCAGCCGGCCGCGCAGGCGCCTGGCGGGGCGCACCGTCGTGAACGCCGCGACGGGGACGGTGTGGACGGCCATCCCGGGCACGGGGTCAGTGCCGCGACACGCCGCCCACGTCCAGCGCCGAGCCGGACAGGAGCGGGTCGTGGGGCAGGCTGGCGACCTGCGCATGGAGCGGCACGAGGGCCGCCATCAGGTCCCGGAAGCCGTCGAACGTGAGCGACTGCTCGCCGTCGGACAGCGCCTCCGCGGGCCGGGGGTGGACCTCCACCATGACGCCGTCCGCCCCGATGGCCACCCCGGCCATGGCCAGCGGCTTGACCAGCCAGTGCTTGCCGGTGGCGTGCGACGGATCGACGATCACCGGCAGGTGCGTCAGGTGGTGCAGCAAGGGCACGGCCGCCAGGTCCATGGTGTTGCGCGTGTAGGTCTCGAACGTGCGGATGCCGCGCTCGCACATGATCACGTTGGGGTTGCCGCTGCTGATGATGTATTCGGCCGCCATGAGCCATTCCTCGATGGTCGCGCCGTAGCCCCGCTTGAGCATGACCGGTTTGGCCACGCGCCCGACGGCCGTCAGCAGCGAGTAGTTCTGCATGCTGCGCGTGCCGATCTGGAGGATGTCGGCGTAGCGGTTGACGACCTCCACCTGGCTCGGCTCCATCACCTCGGTGATGACCGGCAGCCCGGTCGCCTCGCGCGCCTCGGCCAGGTAGCGCAGCGCCTCCACGCCCAGGCCCTGGAAGGAGTACGGGCTGGTGCGCGGCTTGAAGGCGCCGCCGCGCAGGATCGTGGCGCCGGCCGCCTTGACCGCGGCCGCCGTCTCGAGTGCGACCTCGCGGCTCTCCACCGAGCAGGGCCCGGCCATGATCGTCAACCCGCCGTCGCCGATGGCCGTCTCGCCGACGCGGACGACCGTGTCCTCGGCGTGGAACTCGCGGCTGGCCAGCTTGAAGGGCCGCGTGATGGGCGTCACGGTCTCGACGCCGGGCATGGCCGAGAAGTGGCTGACGAGCGGGTCGCGGCGCGGCCCGACGTCGCCCACCAGGGCGATCACGACGCGCTCCGTGCCGATGCTCTCGTGGGGCTGCAGCCCCTCCGCGAGGATCAGGCTCTTGACGCTGTTGATCTCCTCGGCCGTCGCGCCGGCCGCCATCACGATGAACATCGCTCGCCTTGTGCATAGGGTTGCGCGTGGTCCGGGGAACAAAAAAGCAGAGGTCCGAGACCTCTGCTTGCCCGGCACGACCCGTCCCCGCGGGTCACCCGCGGTCTAGTGTGCCGGGCCGGTAAAATACCAGGTGCGGTGCATGGCCCCGCAACGGTAATCGAGCGTGCGCAGCCCGTCAATCGGGCGGGCCGATCCCAGGGGCCGGGCCGCACGCGGACGTGGGGGCCACCGGGCCCAGCATGGGCGGCCACCCGGCCCAGCAGGGGGCCACCCGGCCCAGCATGGGCGGCCACCCGGCCCAGCATCGGCGGCCACCGCGCCCAGCATGCGACAGAAAAGGCCCCTTTCGGGCCGCACGGGACCAGCAGGGGGCCACCCGGGCTCAGCATGCGACGCCACCGCGCCCAGCATCGGCGGCCACCCGGCCCAGCATGCGACGCCACCGCGCCCAGCATGCGACAGAAAGGGCCCCTTCGGGCCGCCCGGGCTGGCGGTTCCCCGCCAGATCGGGCCCTTGAGGTCCCAATCGGCCATCGAGCCCCGACTTCGCGCCCGATCCCGGCGGTTCGGTGGGCGTAACGGGCATTTGATGTCCCATCCGGCCGGTGGCCGGCTCGCGCGCCCCGCCCCGCACGAGGGCGCGGTGTCCCGTCCCGTCCCGCCCGCGTGTAGTCGATGAACCTCCAACGTGACGAACGACGAAGATGCAGCGGCTTCCTGGCTGCCTTGGACACGTGCTGGTCGGAACGACGAACGAGCGGCCTGATTCGGGCGCGGATCGGACCCAGATCCGGTCCATCGTCGTCGTCAGGCACCTTTGCTACACATCATGCCGCGCCCCGTGGGCTGGGCCAGTCCGCCGGAGGTCGCGTGCTATCATCCCGGCGCGTTCGGGCCAGGGAGAGGTCGCATAGAGGCCTAGTGCGGCGGTTTGCTAAACCGCTGAGTGGGGTAACCTGCTCCGAGGGTTCGAATCCCTCCCTCTCCGCCATCTCCCCGCCCCCGTCGCGTGCGCCCGTAGCTCAGTGGATAGAGCGTTAGGTTGCGGACCTAAAGGTCGTGGGTTCGAGTCCCGCCGGGCGCGCCACCTCCCGGGTATGGACGCTGAGGTTTGCAGATCACGCTGGCCGGATCGGCGACCACGTCCCATGACTGACACCCTGCGACACCACACGGTGCTACCTTCCGCCGATGACCACGACCGCGCCGGCCATCGACCAGGTCCCGCCGGAGGCGCTCCTGGCGGACTATCCGCCGCCGATGGTCGAGCTCGCCGAGCGACTGCGCCGCGTCGTGCGCGAGGCCGTCCCGGAGGCCCTCGAACGGGTGCGCGTGGGCTGGAGGATCATCGGCTACGACCTGCCGGTCGGGCGGCACCGCACCGTCTTCTTCGCCTGGATCATGACCGAGCGCGTGCACGTCCACCTGGGCTTCCCCAAGGGCATCCTGCTCGACGACCATCGGGGCCTGCTGAGTGGCAATGGCATCACCAAGCAGGCCCGCTGGCTCACGGCGGACGTGCCCGAGGACATCGATACCGACCTCTTCGTCGCCTACACGCGCGAGGCGGCGGCGCTCTCGAGCCTCTCGCAGGCCGAGCGCTTCGCCCGGCAGCTGGACCGCGAAGTCGCGGCCGACGCCCGGCGATGACCGACCGCGCCCGCTAGCGCCAGGACACGGATGTACGTCCCGGCCCACTTCAAGCCCGACGACACCCAGGTGGGGGAGCTGCTGGCCAACCACGGCGCGGCCGATCTCATCACCGTCACTGCGCGGGGCATGCTGGCCACGATGCTGCCCTTCGTCTACGACCCACCCGGCAGCCGCCCCGATGCGGGCGAGCACGGCGTCCTGCTGGGCCACGTGGCGCGCAACAACGACCAGTGGCGTGAGCCGGCCATCGGGGACGCGCTGGTCATCGTCCGCGGCCCTGACGCGTACATCAGCCCCGCCTGGTATGCCACGACACGGGAGCAAGGCCGGGTCGTGCCGACGTGGAACTACGTCACGGCCCACGTCTACGGCAACCTCGTGATCCACGACGACCCGGTATGGGTGGAGGCCCTGGTCCGTCGGCTGACGGACCGCCATGAGGCGGGCTGGCCCGATCGCTGGTCGGTCGACGACGCGCCGGCCGCCTACATCGCCGGCCAGCTGCGGGCGATCGTGGGGCTCGAGCTGTTCATCACGCGCCTGGAGGGCAAGTTCAAGCTCAGCCAGAACCGCTCGGCGGAGGATGTCGACGGCGCCATCGCCGGGCTGGAGGCACGCGGCGAGGCCGCCACGGCCGACGCGATGCGCACCCAGCACGGCCGACCTGGCCGATAGGCGACCCCGCCGCCCGCGGCCGAGGCCGCCCTCGCTAGGCCCGTTGTCGCCTAGCGTCCAGGACGCTTGTACTCGCCCCCGCCGCCCGTGATGGTCGTCGGCCGGGCTCGCGTGATCGCGCACGACACTACGCAACAACCGTGTCCGGCCGGATGGGCAAGCGCGATCGTCGCCGACGCTATACGACAACGGACTGGCATCGGTAGCGGACCCAGGGCGAAATGGCCGGTGGCTGGTACCCAGGCACTCGCCCCGCCGCCCCACGCGTGCCCTCGCCCCGCGCCGCCGGCGCCCGGCGATCAGCCCGGGAGCGGCATGCTCAGCAGCAGCGGCCGGCCGATGAGCCCGTCGTAGCGGGGTCGCAGCCGCTCGGTGTTGTACTGCACGTCCACGTCGACGCGCCGCGCATGCTCGTCCGGGCCGGGCAGGGGAGCGGTCGAGTAGCGGCCCTCGCGCACCGCCATCATGCGACCCGTCACGCCGCCGGCCAGCAGGTCCATGGCCGTGTTGGCGAAGGTGATCGCGACCAATTGGTCGAGCGAGTCGGGCTCCCCGCTGCGCAGGTCGTAGGTCAGCTCACTGGCGACCGTCTCGATGCCCGTCCGCCCGCGGATCTCGGCGGCCAGAACGTCCGCCACGTTGGCCTTGTGGCGATGGCCGAAGGCATCGGCCGGGCCCAGCTCCTCGAACGCCCCACCGAGCCACGTGGCGCCCTCCGCCGCGATGACGAAGGCGTAGCCGCTGGGGTTGGACCGGCGATCCTCGACCAGCAGCGTCATGAGCCGGTCCAGGTCGAAGGGCGCCTCCGGGATAAGGCAGCGCGACGACGTCACGAACGCGGTGTAGAGGGCGGTGAAGCCGGCGTCGCGTCCGAAGATGCGGAACACGCCGATACGCTCATGGGAACCCAGCGTGGTGCGCTGCCGGTTGATCAGCTCCTTGCCCCGCGTCACCGCGGTGGAGAAGCCGATGCAGTACTCGGTGCCCGGCACGTCGTTGTCCATCGTCTTGGGGATGGCCAGCAGGGGCACACCCTCGGCGTGCAGCCGGGCCGCGTAGCTCAGCGTGTCGTCGCCGCCGATGGCCACCAGGCAGTCGAGACCGAGGGCGGCGATATGGTCCAGCACCAGGGGCGTCAGATCGAACGTGCCGTCGGCGCAGGCCATGGCCGTCCGCTGCGAGCGATCGAGCCACGGCGGCAGAGCGTCGCGATGCATCCTGGTGGGGTTCGTGCGCGAGGTGTGGAGCATCGTGCCGCCGGTGCGGTCGATGGCCCGCGTCACCACGCGGTCGAGCGGGATGGCGTAGTCGTGCACGCGCGGACTGCCCGGCCGGACGTGGGTCAGGCCCTGCCAGCCGCGACGCAGGCCGACCACCTCGTAGTCGAGTTCCGTCGCGCGGAAGGTGACGCTCTTGATCACGGCATTGAGGCCCGGCACGTCGCCGCCGCCGGTCAGGATGCCGATGCGCTGGGCACGACTCATGGGCTGGGGTCCTTGTCTCACCCGATGCTAGGATGGCTCGCGTGAACTATGAACTATTCATGAGCGCCGCCCTCAGCGAGGCCACGGAGGGCCTGCGCGACGACGAGGGCGCGCAGGGCGCCGTGGCCGTCCTGGACGAGGCGCTGGTCGCCGGTGGCCATGCCCTGGTGCGGCGGACCGGCGACCCCACGGCCCATGCCGTGATGGTGACCCTGCGTGAGGCGGCCAGCCGTCTGGGCACCGTCTCGCTCTCTGGCGTGACCGTCTTCACGGTCCAGGAACCATGTGTCATGTGCATCGGCGCTCTGCTCGCATGCGACGTCGACGGCCTGGTCTATGCCGTGCCCGACCGGGTCGGCGGGGCGGCCGGCGGCGTCGTCCAGATGGCCGACGCTGCGGCGTTGCCGCGCCACCTGAACGTCGTGTCGGGCATCCTCCAGGCGGATGCCCAGGAGTTGATCGCGGGAGGCGCCGTCTCCGGCGCCTCGCCCGCCCGGACCGTCCGCACCAGCCACTGACCACCCGCTTGGTATCCTCTCGGGCGGAGAGGTGTCCGAGTGGTTGATGGTGCCGCTCTCGAAAAGCGGTGTGCGATGAGCACCGAGGGTTCGAATCCCTCCCTCTCCGCCACGTCCGTCCGGGGGTCGTCGGTGCAGGCGGCCCGATCCAGCGCCCGCGGAGAGGTCGCCTAGTGGCCGAGGGCGCCGCACTGGAAATGCGGTATGGGGCAACCCATCGAGGGTTCGAATCCCTCCCTCTCCGCCATCACCTCTCCGCCGCATCATCGATGCCTGATGGGGCGGAGCGTCGTTGACGCCAAAAGTAGAATCTGGTTGAGCGCCGCTTGGCTCAGGGCCCAGGCCGAGGCGAGTAGACCGGACGACCGACCGGAGCGGCGGGCGGCGCGCTGGGTCTATCGACTTCGATGACCCGGGAGGTGGCTCTATGCGGCGGATTCGGTTGGTTCTTGCGGCTGCCCTGGTTGGGGTCAGCTTGGTGACGGTGATCGCCATTCCGGTGTTTCACCTCGCGACACCCGTGGCGGCCTGCTCATACGAAACGATCATCTATGACGGTGTCGGCTGGAGCGGGTCCTCCCGCATCATCTGTCAGGGCACTAGCTACTACTCGCTCAGCAGCATCACGTTTGACAATGCGACATCGAGCATCAGTCAGACCGATCAACTCGGTCATGGCTTCATCTACTACACCGGGCCCGGCTACACGGACTCCTCGTTCAAGGCATGTGGCACCCAGAGCTACTACAGCCTCAGTTCACCGTTCAACGACTCGATAAGTTCGATCCTGGCCACGACGTCGTGTCCACAGTGAGTCAGTGACATTCTGTGCGGCCGACGCGGAGTGCCGGCCCCAGCGGGAGCGCTCGCGGCTGTGACGACACCAGGCCTTGGCACTCCGCCGGCCTTGGAGACCTGCCAGCTGTGGAAGCGCTATCGGTGGCGCGGGCCTTGGGCCCTCCAAGGGGTCGATCTTGCCGTCGCCCCCGGCCGCATCGTGGCGCTCGTGGGCCCGAATGGGGCCGGCAAGTCGACGCTGCTACGCACATGGCTAGGCTTCGAGCGGGCCAGCCGCGGAACCGTCCTGACCGGCGGCTTCGACCCTTGGCGCAACCGCGGCCGTGCCTTGCGCCAAGTCGGTTACATCCCCCAGCAGCCCTCGCTCTACGACGAGTTGAGCGTCGAGGAGCACGTGGACCTCGCGGCCTACCTACGCGGGTCGACCTTCGACCGCGGGCGGGCCCTGGCCCGTATCGACGAGCTGGAGCTGCCGCGCCGGGCGCGCGCGGGCGAGTTATCGGGCGGCCAACGGGCCCAGCTCGCGCTGGGCCTCGTGCTCGCCGCGGGGGCCTCCATCCTCCTGCTCGACGAGCCGCTGGCGAGCCTCGACCCGCTCGCCCGCCGCCAGTTCCTGCGGGTCCTCGGACAGTCAGCCCAGGCGTCAGGCGCGACGGTCGTGGTGAGCTCTCACATCGTGCGTGACGTGGAGGGGGTGTGCCAAGACCTGATCGTGCTCGTGGCCGGGCGTGTGCGCCTCACAGGCCCGGTAGTGGACGTCCTCGGTCGCCACGCGGTCGCGCCAACTGTGGGGGCTACAGCGGACTCACTCGTGGGACGTTTCCCGGCTGACGGGGGTGAGCTGGTCTTGATCCGACGAACGCCAGGCGCCCCCGCGGACGGACGCCCGCCGACCCTGGAGGAGCTTGTCCTCGGCTACCTCGCCGCCGCAGCCCAACCAGCCGTTCGCGCGCCAGCAGACCCGGTCGCATCGGTCGTCTGATGCGCCAGGCGGTCCGCCTGTTCTGGCGCACGAGCCGCTTCGAGATCCTGGCCGGGATCGTCCTCTCGATGGCGTTCACGGCCGGAGCGCTCCTGGTCACCGCCCGGCTGCAGACGATGTTCGCGGCCGGGTGCGGCGACACGTCCTGCCTCACAGTCGAGTGGATCAACCTCAATAACAGCGTTGGGACGCCCCTTCTGTTCGGGGCATCGCTGCTACCGCTCGCGATCGGCCTGCTCTTCGGCCCGGCGGTCGTCGGCGGGGAGTTGGAGCGAGGCACCGCCCTCTTCGCCTGGAGTCTTATCGCGGACCGCAGCCGGTGGCTCCTGTGGCGGGCGGCGCCGCCGCTCGTGCTGGTTGCGCTGCTGCTGATCGGACCAGCGCTGGCGGCCGACCGCCTGGAAGGGGCTTCGCAGTTCCAATTCGACCCGAACACGAGCTTCATGGACTTCGGGGCGCGGGGGCCGCTGCTAGTCATGCGGGGCGTGCTCGTCTGCGTGATCGGACTCGCCGCGGGCGCCTACCTGGGCCGGACACTGCCGGCGCTGCTGCTGACCGCGGGCATCGCATTCGTGTTGCTGGCGGTGGGCGCCCAGGTGCGGACCGATTGGGTGCCCCGTTCGGAGGTCCCGCGCGACCTCATCCAGGGCGGCCAGGGCGAGTCGCCGCTCGACATCGGCGAAGGTTTCCGGCTGCCGGACGGGCGCCTCCTGACGTATGACGAATCGGCCCCGCTGCGCCCGGCCCAGGCGCAGCTCGTCGACAGCCCGGGCTACACCGCCTGGCTGGCGACCTCAGGCTGGCAGCGCGTCTTCATCGGTATCCGCGGAACCGAGCTAGCGGCGGTCGAACTGCGGGAAGGGCTCGCCAGCGCGGCCTTGGCGGTGGTCGCGCTATTCGCCGCGGCTGCCTTGGTTCGCCGGCGGCGGCCACTGCCGGGCCTGGCCGTGGTGGCCGAGGTGGGCCGCGGCATCAGTGTCCCGAGTCCGGCCCGGGCGGCGCGAAGCCAGCCGCGCTGGCGGCGCTCAGGGGCCTGGTTGACGTGGCGGATGGCCACGCGCGTCGGCCGCCCGGAAATCGTCGGCGCGCTGGTCGCGGCGGCCATGGTGACGACAGCGACAGTCGGGGTCATCATGCTCCTCCACGCCGATCGGGTCGCCGGCGAGTGTCTTACTTCCGACTGTATCGGCCCGTCGGGAGCCGCCTTCAACGCCCTCAGCGGCTCGCTCGGCGATTGGCTGTATCCCCTCCTCGGAGGTCTTCCGTTCCTGGTGGGCGCGCTGCTGGGCGTGCCCCTCGTCGCACGCGAGTTCGAGACAGGCACCGGTCGCCTCGCATGGGCCTTGCGGGCCGATCGCACGGGCTGGCTGCTGTGGCGCCTGGCGCCGCTCGTGCCACTTACTGTACTGGTGCTCGTACCAGCCGCCGTGGCGAGTACTTCGCTACCGGAAGCGATCCTCCGGCTCGAACCCAGCGGCTTCTACGGGGACTATGCGATCCGGGGTGGCACCCTTCTGGCTCGCGCCTTCGCGATGTTGGGCATCGGCGTGCTCGCGGGGGCCATGACCCGGCGCATCGTGCCGGCCCTCGTCGTGAGCGCCGTGGCCGGGCTGCTCCTATACACGGCACTCGACGGCGCCCTTAACGTGCCGCTCTGGGTCGCTCCCGTGGCGTTGCCCAGCGAGGCAGCCGGCGTGGGTTTCCTGCAGACCGGCAACACGCTCCTGGCCCCCGACGGGTCGTGGCACGACCCGGTGGAGGTGGCGCTTTCGATCGACGTCCCCCTGCTTCGAAAGACCGGGCCGGGCCCGACGGACTACACGCCATTCCAGTCTGACCCGACCTACCGAGCCTGGATCGCGGCCCATGACTACCAGGAGGCTGTCCTTGGGTTACCAGCGACCGACTACACGGTGGTCGTTATGCGCGAAGCAGCCGCCCTCATCGCCCTAGGCGCGGGCGCGGTCACGGCGGCCGCCGTCGTCATACGGCGCTGCCGGCCAGGCGCATAGGGCGTTGGGCCGGCAAATGAAATGGCGTCGTTGGCGATGGCCCCCGGGGGGGTTATCATCCGCGGGCCGTGCTAGGTGGGGAACTAGCGGTGCCCTGTACCTGCAATCCGCTCCAGCAGGACTGAATCCCCTCCCGAGGCCCGCGCTCGCGGAAGCCGCCGGGGTGATCGACGTTGAGGACCGGGTCCCGCGCAGCGGCGACGCGTGAACCTCGTCAGGTCCGGAAGGAAGCAGCGATAAACGCTGCTCGCCGGGTGCCGCGGACCGGCCTGGTCCGAGCCGATCTCCCGCGTGGGCACGCGTGCGTCTCGGTCGACGGAGGGTGCACGGCACTCCCGACCCTCGGCTGCGCGTGCGGCCGTATCATCCAAGGATGCCCGAGGCGACTCCCCACCAGGCCATCTACCGCCGCTGGCGGGCGCAGACCTTCGGCCAGATGGTAGGCCAGGTGGCCGTCGTCGAGACGCTGCGCAACGCGGTCCGTCTCGATCGGCTGGCCCACGCCTTCCTGTTCGTGGGCCCGCGCGGCACGGGCAAGACCTCGATGGCGCGCATCCTGGCCAAGGCGGTCAACTGCCCGAACGCCATCGACGGCGAGCCGTGCGATCGATGCGAAGCCTGCGCGGCCATCCGCGAGGGCCGGGCGCTCGACGTGGTCGAGATCGACGCGGCCTCCAACAACACGGTGGACGACATGCGCGAACTGCTGCCGCGCGTGTATACGGCCACCGCCGACCTGCGCCGCAAGGTCTTCATCATCGACGAGGTCCAGCGCATCACCCAGGGCTGGGACGTGCTCCTGCGGACGCTGGAGGATCCACCCGACGACGTCCTCTTCATCTTCTGCACGACCGAGCCGGGCAAGATCCGGCCGGCCGTCCTCTCGCGCGTCCAGCGCTACACGTTCCGGCCCCTGACGGTGGTCGAGATCTCGGGCAAGCTCGAGCGCATCCTGGCTGACGAGGGCCGCACGGCCGAGCCGGCCGCCGTGGCGCTGGTGGCCGAGCTGGCCGCCGGGGGCATGCGCGACGCCGAGTCGATGCTCGACCAGCTGCTGGCGATGGACGATGCCCAGCTCACCGCGGGTGGCGTGCGCGACATGCTGGGCCTGGCCGACGAGCGGGCCGTACGCACCTTCAGTGCCGCCCTCGTGAGCGGCGACGCCCTGGCCGGCATCGGGGTGCTGGACCAGCTGGAGGACGAGGGTCGGGACCTGGCGGCCTTCGCCGACCAGGTCGTGGTGGCCCTGCGCCGGCGGCTGGTGGACCGCCTGGCGGGCGTGCCCTCGGACGACCCCGTGCTCGGCGGCGCATCTCCGTCACGGCTGGCAGAGGTGGCCCGCGGCCTGGCCGCGCTCGACACCAACCGCATCGGTGCCGGTGGGTACCGCTTCCAGCTCGAACTGACCCTGCTGCAGGCGTTCGATCCAGGTCGTGTCGGGACCGCCGTGCCCGTCGAGGTGCCGGTGATCGCGGCGGCGCCTGCGCCCGCCCGGGTGCCAGGCTCGGCGGCGGCGCCCGTCCCGATGCCCGTGCCGGCCCGACCGTCGACCCGCTCGTCCTCCGCGCGCGGCGAACAGAGGCGGTCCGAGGCACCGGCCGCGACCCCGCCGCCGGTGCCGGCGGCGACGGTGGCCGCGCCCCCGGTGGCCGCTGCGACGGGCGACGAGGCGCTCGATCGGCTGCGCCAGGGCTGGCCCGAGTTGCGCCACGTGGGCACCAACTCGTTCCTGCGCACGATCGTCGAGGTCTGTCGGCCGGTGGAGGTCCGCGACGGGATCGTGGTCCTCGGCTTCCCGGAGGACGCCCCGTTCTACCGCGACAAGGCGGAGCAGCGCCGGGCCG
>JBIOID010000038.1:0-11627 GCA_044449585.1 Candidatus Limnocylindrales bacterium | reverse complement strand
CTTCCTGGCCCCCTCGGACGACCCGGCGATCATGGCGGCGGTGCGCCAGCAGGTCGCCTTCTACGCCTCGACGCCGAGCTACCGAGCCGTGCTGGCGCTGCACGGCCGGGAACGGGTCGGCGAGCGGCTGGGTCGGCTGGCGGTGGGTGGGCGCTGGGGCGAGATGGCGGGCCTCGTCGATGACGAACTCCTGGCCCTGGTCGCCGTCGGGGCCCCGCGCGATGGACGGGCCGACGCGGCGGCCGCGCGGGTAGCCGGCCACGCCGATCGCGTGTGCCCGCTGCTCCCGTTGCGCGTGACAGCCGGCGGGGAGCTCGCCGACGGCCCGCTCTGGGGGCGCCTGATCGCCGCGTTGCGGACGGCCTGACCGGTCCCGGGAGCGCTCCTCGCCGCCGGTGCCTGTACGCGCCGAAGGTCCTATCGACACCCGCCAGACGCCTCGATAGGGTCCGGATTCCGCCGCTCCGCTCGGTCGGCGCAGCTCGCTCGCGCATGAGTCATGGGACCCGAGACAGACCCCCCGCCCCATCGCCGTCGCCCGCCGCGGCTCCTGCTCCTGGTGTTCGCCGCCAGCCTCGCCCTGGTCTCGGCCACGACCGCGCTCGTGGCCTTCGTGGTCACGCAGCAGATCGCCACCGGCACGGTGGATGCCGTGGGCGACGCGGACCAGTCGCTGGCCGCGTACTTCATGACCCAGAACCGGCTGATCGGTCCCGACGCGGCCATCGCCGGCAGCCTGACGGCCGATGCCGTCCGGCCGTACGCCAGCGGCATCGACGCGCAGCTGGCGCGGATGGTCGCCTCGCCATCGGTGGCCCTGGATGGGTCGGTCCCAGCCGACGGAGCGACGAGCGCCGGCTTGCTGCGCATCAAGGTGCATGGAGCCGATGGCACCGTCCTCTTCAGCGATGACGCCGGCGTCATCGGGACCAACGCCCAGGACGATGATCTGACCGAGGCGCTGGATACGGGCGAGCCGAGCTCCAGCCTGACGACCGACCTGGGGCTCGAGGAACAGGACCTCCTGACCAACGCCCACGTGACCTCAGCGCTGGAGGAGTACCTGCCCATCACTGACGCGAGCGGGCACATCCAGGTCGTCTTCGAGGTGTACCGCTCCTCCACTCCGCTGCTGGCGGCGATCGCCGACGCGCAGCGGGCCGTGGTGCTGGTTCTGGCCGCGGCCTCGCTGCTGCTGGCGGGGCTGCTCTACCTGATCTTCCGCGCCGCCGCCCGCCGTCTCGATCGGCAGACCGACCTGCTGCTGCAGGCGGCCCACCAGGACGCCCTGACCGGGTTGCTCAACCACGGCGCGATCGTGGACGTGCTGGGCGCCCAGGTCGAGCGGGCGCGCCTGGCGGGCACGGGCATGGTCGGCCTGGCGCTGGTCGATGTCGACAACTTCCGGCTGCTCAACGATACCCATGGCCATGGGGCGGGCGACTCGATCCTGCTGCAGGTCGGGCGCCTGCTGCGCGGCCAGCTCTCGCAGGCCTCGGTCCTGGGCCGCTTCGGTCCGGATGAGTTCCTGGCCATCGCGCCGCCGGAGTGTGCCCACGACCTGGAGCCCGCGCTTGAGCGGCTGCGCGCGGAGTTCGAGGCGGTCGATGTCCAGTTCGCGCACAGCGAGCACCTGCCCGTCTCCTTCAGCGCCGGCGTGGCCTACTACCCGGCCCACGGCGATGCCGTCACCGAACTGCTCTCCCAGGCGACCATCGCGCTCATGGCAGCCAAGGCGTCGGGCGGCGACGCGGTCCACGTCGCCGAGCGCGCGGGCGACGACCGGTCGGCCGGGGAGCGCTCCAGCTTCGACGTGCTGCAGGGGCTGATCATCGCGGTCGACACCAAGGACCGCTACACGAAGCGCCATTCCGAGGACGTGGCGCGCTATGCGCTCTTCCTGGCCGATCGCGTCGGCCTCGACCCCGACCTGCGGCGGACGCTGCACATGGCCGGCTTGCTCCACGACGTCGGCAAGATCGGCATCCCCGACACGATCCTGCGCAAGCCCGGGCCGCTGACGGCGGAGGAATACGACATCGTGAAGCAGCATGTGGCGCTGGGCGACATGATCGTGCGCGACGTGCCCAACCTGGAACTGGTGCGGGCCGGCGTCCGCCACCACCACGAGCGCTGGGATGGGCACGGGTACCTGGACCGCCTGATCGGCGAGGAGATCCCCCTGATCGCGCGCATCCTGGCGGTCGGCGACGCGTTCTCCGCCATGACCCCGACGCGGCCGTACCGCAAGGCCCTGTCCGTGGAAGAGGCGTTGCGGCGCCTGACCGACGCGGCCGGGTCCCAGCTCGATGCGCAGCTCGTGACCGCCTTCGTGACGGGCATGGAGCAGGCTGCCGACGCCCCGCTGCCCGGCACGGCCGCCTCGGCGCTGGCCGATGTGCGCCTGCCGCCCCTGTTCAAGCCGTCCAGCCAGGTCGCCTGATGACCGCTCGGTCGACCCGCGACCCGTCCCGTCAGGCCAGGGCGCCCCGGCGGCGAAGGTCGGCCGTGATGGCCGTCAGGTCCGGGACGACCGCGGCCGCGCCAGCCCGCACCAGGGTCGCGTCGTCGACCGCGCCGGTCGGCACCCCGATGGGCACCATGCCGGCGGCGACGGCCGCCTCGACATCCCAACGGGCGTCACCGATGTACCAGCTCGCGGCGGGCGGGACACGCAGGCGGCGGGCCGCCAGGAGCAACAGGTCGGGGGCCGGCTTCGCGTGGACCACGTGGCTGCCGTCGACGACGGTCGGCCGGCGCGGCAGGTGCAGGGCGTCGACCGACGTCATCACCTGGGCGCGGCGGCTGGAGGTGGCGATGGCCCAGCGGATCGGGCTGCCGGTCAGGCCCAGCAGCAGCTCCCGCGCGCCGGGCAGGGGACGCGGGTCGGTGTTGCCGGCTTCGTGCAGCTCGCCCGAGCGGTGATCCAGCCGCTCCGCCTCCTCGTCGGAGAGACGGCGCCCCTCGGCTGCGGCGATCGTCCGCGCGAGCGCACGACCATCGGAGCCGATGAGGGCCGCCACCTGCGCCCGATCGGCGCACAGGCCGGCTTCCCGCAGCGCCGCCACCCAGGCCTGGATGCGCAACGGGACGGTATCGACCAGCGTGCCATCCAGGTCGAACAGCAGGGCCCGCGGGTCGGGCAGGTCGCGCAGCACCACGGCCGCAGCTTAGCCGTCCGGCTGGCGCCGTCGCTGGGCCGCGCGGGGGCGAGGCTTCACAGCCGCACCGTGAGCCGCTAGGCTTGCCGGCCATGGATCGCGGCCAGCTGTACGAGGCGCTGGGCTACGTCGCGGGGACGCTCCTGGCGTTCGCGGTCGGCCTGCTCGGCCCGGCCCTGGCGGTGGCGGTCGCCGCCAACATGCCCGATGACCTGGTGACCCGGGGCATCTACGGCCTGGCCGCCATGTTCATCGTGGGCACGGTGGCCGGCGTCTTCGGTCGCGGGCTGCCCGGCCTGGCAGGCCTGTTCGTCGGGGTCTACCTCTCCGACCAGCTCGGCGAATCGGTCAAGACCCCGCATCCCGACTGGCTGCCGGGGGTGGCCATGGCGCTCATCGCGGTGACCATCGGGTACGCCATCGCGCGGGCCATCGACCCGCTGTGGGGCAGCGGCGGTACCTGGCGCCAGAGCGGCCGCCCCGCCTGATCGAAGGGCGGCGTACGCTCAGGTCCCGAGCTGGGCGCCCAGGTCCGTCGGGGCGGTGACCGGCCGCTGGCAGGCGAACCCCCGGCAGACGTAGGCGGTCGCCGCGCCGTCGATGGTCGGTCGAGCATGGAGGAGCGCCACGGCGGAGGCGTCACCGGTGTCCGGCGGGCCCGAGGCGACGACGACCCACGGCCGCAGGCCGCTCCGCACGACCGCCTGGAGGGCGACCGTGTCGGCGGCGCGGGGCTGGCCCACGATGGCCACCTCGTCGAGCGGCCGGCCGGCCAGCTGCAGCGCGCCGAGCCATTGGGCGAAGGCCGTCGGGTGCTGCGCCGGAAGCTCGCCGACCGTGCGCAGCGCCGCCTCTGCCGCCTCGCGATGGCGGGCCTCGCCGGTCAGGGCGCTGAGGCGCAGCAGGGCCGTGGCGGCCATCGCGTTGCCCGACGGCACCGCGTTGTCCTGCAGGCTGCGCGGGCGTGCGAGCAGCGCCTCGTGGTCGAGCGACGTGTCGAAGAAGCCACCGTCGGGCGCGGCGAACCGTCCGACGATCCGCTCGACGAGCTGTCGGGCGGCGACGAACCAGCGCTCCTCGAAGGTCACCTGGTAGAGCGCCAGCAGCCCTTCGGCCAGGTCCGCGTGGTCCTCGAGCACCGCGTCATGGCGGGCCTGGCCGTCCTTCCACGAGCGCGCCAGCCGGCCGTCCGCCGATAGGAGGGCGTCGAGGAGCGCCCCCGCGGCGCGCGCTGCGATGGCCCGGTAGTCATCGCGCTCGAGGGCCGCCGCGGCATCCGCGAATGCGGCCAGCGCGAGGCCGTTCCAGGCGGCCAGGGCCTTGTCGTCGCGGCCGGGCTGGGGCCGCGCCGCGCGGACCGCCAGGAGACGACCGCGTGCGTCGGCCAGCGACGCGGCCACCTGGCTGGCATCCGATCCGAAGCGCACGGCCAGCTCCTCGTCCGTCGCGACCCGGCGCAGGATCGTGCGGCCCTCCCAGTTGCCCCCCGCCGTGACGTCGTACGCGGCCATGAAGAGCGGTGCGGTCGGCCCCAGGTGGCCCACGATCTCGTCCATCGGCCAGGTGTACGTGGCGCCCTCGACGTCCAGTGTGTCGGCATCCTGGCTGGCCGCGAACGTCCCGTCGGGCCGCGTCATCTCGCGCGCGAGGTAGTCGAGCGTGCTCTCCGCGACCGCCCGGTAGCGGGCGTCCCCCGTGAGCTGCCACGCATGCAGGTAGACCCGGGCCAGCTGCGCGTTGTCGTACAGCATCTTCTCGAAGTGGGGCACGAGCCAGATGGCATCGGTCGCGTACCGCGCGAAGCCACCGCCCAGCTGGTCGTTCAGGCCGCCGTCGGCCATCGCGTCGAGGGTCGTGCGCAGCATGGCCAGGGCGGCCCCGCGCTCGTGATCGGTGGGCCCCGTGGACCCATGGTCGGCCGCCCGCACGACGAGCGCCTCGAGGACCATCGGGGCGGGGAACTTGGGGGCACCGCCCCAGCCGCCGTGGGCGGCGTCGAACGTCCGTTGCAGTTCCGCCACCGCGGCGCCCATCTGACCCGCCGCACCGAGCCGGGGGTGGCCCTGGGCCGGGAGGCGCTGGTGGGCGGCGACCGCGGCGGCCACCTGCGCCGCTGCCCGCTCGACGCCGGCCCGGTCCTCCCGCCAGGTACGCGCGATGGCGACCACCACCTCGCGGAACGCGGGCAGGCCGTGGCGCCGTCGCTCGGGGAAGTACGTGCCGCCGTAGAACGGCCGGCCGTCGGGCGTCAGGAAGAGGCTCATCGGCCAGCCGCCCTGGCCCGTCAGCGCCTGGACGGCGTCCATGTACAGGGCGTCCAGGTCCGGCCGCTCCTCCCGGTCGACCTTGATCGCCACGAACGCCTCATCCAGCTCGCGCGCCGTGGTCGGATCGCGGAAGGACTCGCGGTGCATGACGTGGCACCAGTGGCAGGCCGCGTAGCCGATGGACAGGAAGATGGGTCGGTCGAGCGTGCGCGCCCGCTCCAGGGCGGCCGGACCCCAGGCGTACCAGTCGACCGGATCGTGGGCGTGCTGCAGCAGGTACGGGCTGGTCTCCGTGGCCAGCCGGTTGGGCGTGGCGTCGGACGCGGCGTGGTCGACCATCGATCCGATGGTACGCGCAAGGGCCGGCTGGCCACGCTGCGCGACGTGGGGGTGATGGCCGCCGCAGCGAGGTGGGGCTGGTCGACAACAAGGTCGTGGCCTTCTCGGCCCCCCACACGGCCCTGCGCCTGGTCATCCCGCTGGCCCTGCGGTCGTCACCAGGCTGACCATCAGAGCCGTGTAGCTCGATAAAAGTGATATTGGACTTGACAAAGTGACTTCTGGCTTTCACTATCCTGCACATGGCACACGATGTGATCTCTGTCTGTCCCGTCTGCACGCAGGAGTTGTCGGTCACCCGACTGCATTGCCGGTCGTGCGGCACCACCCTTGACGGCGACTTTCGCGTAGGGCGTTTCGGGCGCCTGACGCGCGAGCAACTGGAGCTGCTGGAGAGCTTCCTCCGGTCGCGCGGCAACCTGCGCGAGATGGAGCGCGAGTCGGGCCTGTCGTACCCGACCCTGCGCGGTCGGGTGGACGCGCTGATCCACGCCCTCGGCCTCGGCGAGCCCCCCATCGTGGGCGCCGAGCCATCCGACGGGGCGACCCTTGACAGCGACCCACCGGCGCCGACCGATGCGCCGACGACCAGCGCGCCCGCCGACGCCCGACGCGAGATCCTGGAACGGCTGGCACGGCATGAACTGCACGCCCCGGAGGCGGCCGCCCTGCTGCGCTCCGCAGGCACGAGTGGGAGCACCGAGCGATGACCATCGACGTCCAGTCCAGCGACCCGGCGACCGGGACCGGCCGCATCTCGAGCATCGAACACGAGATCGGTCCGACCGGCACGCTCGTGCTGTCCGTTCCCGTCGGGGAGATCGAGATCCATGCCGTGGAGGGGGGCCAGGTACGGGTCCGCGACATGGGTGGCCACGGACCGCTGCTGGAGGCCAGGACGGGTCCGGGCCGGCTGGCGGTCGGCCTGGCGGACGGCGTGCGCGGGCGTTGGTGGAACCGCATGCCGGTGCCCCTCCTCCAGGTCGAGGTGCCCGCCGCGGCACGGGTCGACATCGACACGACGACCGCCGATATCCGGGCTGACGGCCTCGTCGGCGACCAGCGCATCCGATCCGTGTCCGGCGCGGTGCGCCTGGAGCGAGGCGCCGGCCGGATCACCATCGACAGTGTCTCCGGCGATGTCGCCGTCGACGCGGGGGCCGCGGTCGTGGCACGCCTGCGCACGGTCTCGGGCGATGTGGTGGTGCGGGCGGCGACCTTCACCCAGCTGGAGGCCCACACCATGAGCGGCCACATCCGGGCGAGCGGACGGCTGCTCCGTGGGGCTCATCGGATGGAGACGGTCAGCGGCGATGCTGTCCTGGTGGGTGGCGCCGACGTGCTGGCGGAGGCGAGCACCATCAGCGGCGACATCACCTCCGATCTGCCGCACACGACCGGTGGCGGACTCGGGCGGCGATCCGTGCGCATCGGCTCCGGTGATGCCCGCCTGGTCTTCAAGTCGATGTCGGGCGACCTCGCCATCCTGCGGGGCGACGGTCCGTCGACGGTGCCGCCGCCCGCGCCGTCGCCCAGCGCCGAGTCCGAGGCGGCGCGCCTGGCCATCCTGGAGGGGCTCGAGGCCGGCGACTTCGACGTCGCCGAGGCGACGCGCCGCCTGGTGGCCCTCGATCGTGCCTGACGGCCTGGACGCCATCCTGCGCCTGGTGGCGGACGGGCGCCTGTCGGCCGACGAAGCCGCCCCGCTCGTCGAGGCGCTCTTGACCGCCGGTGAGACCTCCGGGACACCGGACAAGGCGGGCGGGCCGACCGCGGACCGTGGAGTGCCACCGGATCACGTCCGGCTGACCGTGACCGAAGGCGGCCGCACCGTCGTCAACCTGCGCGTGCCGGTCGCCCTCGGACGGGTCGCGGTCGGGCTGGTGCCGGGTCTCTCGATCGGTGACTCATCGCGGCTCGAGGCCGCCGTGGCCGCCGGCCGGATGGGGCCGCTGCTCGACATCAGCGACGAGGACGGGGACGGCGTGCGCGTGGTGCTGGAGTGACGGCCGTCGCCGAAACGCCCGCGATCGACATCGAGCCGACCCCGGTCGAAGTGGTCACGGGCGGGCCGCGCCTGCTCCGACCGCTGCGCCTGCACGACTTCCGGTTGCTGTGGGCGGGCGAGTCGATCTCCACGCTGGGCGACCAGTTCCAGTTCGTGGCGATGGCCTGGCTGGTCCTGGGCCTCACCGGCTCGGGCCTCGCCCTCGGCCTCGTCCTGACCGCAGCCGCCGTCCCGCGCGCCGCACTGATGTTGCTGGGCGGCGCCGTCAGCGATCGGTTCTCGCCGCGCAGCGTGCTGCTCGTCTCGAACGCCTTGCGCGGTGTGCTGGTCGGGATCCTCGCCGTGCTGGTGCTGAGCGGGACCATCCAGCTGGTCCACGTGGTCGTGCTGGCCGTCGTCTTCGGCGTCTGCGACGCCTTCTTCTACCCGGCCATCGGCGCGCTCCTGCCGCGGCTGGTCGATCGGGAGACGCTGTTGCCGTCGGCCAACGCACTGTTCCAGGGCACGACGCAGCTGATGGGCCTCCTCGGTCCGCCGCTGGCGGGCGTGATGATCGCGGCCACGCAGACCGGCACCGCCTTTGCGCTCAATGCCGCGTCCTTCGGGGTCGCTGCCGTCGCGCTCCTCATGATGCGCTGGCGTGCCCCGCGCCACGCTGCGAGCGCCGTGGTTCGAGACGCCGGTGCGGGCAGCATCCTGGCCAGCATCCGGGCGGGCATCGCATACGTGTGGCGTGATGACGCGCTGCGTCTGCTGCTGCTCATGGCCGCCGTCATCAACTTCGCGTTCACCGGTCCCGAGGCCGTCGGCCTCGCCTGGCTCTCCGCGGGGCGGTGGGGCGCGGGTGCCCTGGGCTACGGACTGCTGACCGGGGCCTTCGCCCTCGGCGCCCTGGCCGGCGCAGCGACCGCTGGCTCGATGGGCCAGCCCCGGCGGCGCTCCCGCATCCTGGTCGGCGTGGCCGCGGCCCTGGGCGTCGGCCTGGCCGCCGTCGGCCTGGCGCCCGCGCTGTGGATGGCGCTCCTGATCGTCGTGCCCATGGGCTTCGGCGCCGGCCTGATCAATGTCCTGGCCATCTCGTGGATGCAGGCCCGGGTGGAAGTCGCGATGCTCGGGCGGGTCATGAGCCTGACGATGCTCGCCGGTGTGGGCCTCGCGCCGGTGTCGCTGGCCATCGCCGGCCTGCTGGTCGACATCGCGGTGGTGCCGCTCTTCGTCGGCGCCGGCGCGGTCGTGCTGGTGACGGCCGTGCTGGGCGTCACGACCGGCGCGGCTCGCCGCCTGGACGACGATCGGCAGGCGGGAACCCCGGCGCGTCGCGCCGCCTGAGGCGCAACGATCCAGGCTTGGTCGGCGGGCGTACACTGGCCGTAGCATCTCGACGAGGAGGCTTTATGCCATTCGGCCTGCAACCCTGGCACCTGCTGATCGCCCTCGTGGTGATCGTGCTGGTCATGGGCCCCAAGCGTCTGCCGGAGATCGGCCAGGCGATGGGCAAGACGTTGCGCGGTTTCAAGGACGAGCTGGACGCCAAGCCCGCGGACGCGCCGAGCACGGAGGTGACGCCCAGCGTCGCCGCCGCCGTGCCGACCGCGCCGCCCGTCGCCCCGGCGGTGGCCGCCGCGGCGGTTGATCCGGCCACCACACCGCCGCCGGGCGCCGCCTGACCGACCGACGTGGGTGACCACGCCGGCGACCACGATCATCATCTCGGGCCAGAGGGCCTCGATGGGCACACCCACGAGGCGCAGCCCGACGACGTGCCTGCCCGGGAGCGTGGCGGACCGCGCCTCGAGGACGCGGTCCTCGACATCGGCGGTGATGTCGGCGCGCTGATCCTGTACGCCTCGGCCGCGTACGACGAGCGGGAGATCGAGGTGAGCCCCGTCGGCGACGAGGCGCGGCGCACGCACACGGCGATCCATCAGCGTCGCTCCGCGGGCGACACGGTCTATGCCGGCATCTTTCCCGAGTTGCACGCGGGCGTCTACCGCATCTGGTCCGACCGACCGGGCCTCATCGACCGCGTCACGATCGTGGGCGGCGAGGTCGCCGAGGTCGACTGGCGCTAGGCAGCGGCCCGGTGATCGCGCTGACCACCGGGCCGTGAACATGCCAGGCCGGTGACCGGGCCCAGCCGGTCGCCGGTGGTCTAGGACGGGTTGTCGAAACCGTCGAGCGGCACGCCCAGGTACGGGAACGTGTCCTGGTACCGCGAGGCGCTCGGAGTGAGGCCCTGGGTCACCAGGCCGGCGGCACCGTCGGGCGTGAACGACGGGTCGACGAGCGGGATGGTCAGGCCGGCGACGGCGCGGATCTCGATGGTGACGACATCGTCAGCCACCCGACGTCCGTTGGGGAAGCCGGCCAGGTCGCCGCCCAGGATGCCCAGAGGGCTCGGCTTGGAGGCCGGCGGGATGGCCATGTTGAGCCGGAGCAGGTCGGCAGCGGTGCTACCGGTGGAGTTCTGGAAGCCGGGCACGATGCCGGCCGGGATGCCGGTCAGCAGGATCGCCTCAAGGTCGACGCGGGCCTTGCTATAGGCGGCCAGGTGCGGGAAGACCCCCGGGTACAGGACAGGCAGCAGGCCCGCCAGCTCCGGATGCGCATAGGCGCTCAGGAACTGGCTGTCGTGGTGCGGTCGCTGGCCGTTCCAGTAGTCCTTCCTGGCCATGGGGATGAGCACCTCGTTGACCAGCGGGTTGCCCAGGCGCGAGACCTGGACCCACGGACCACTCTCGACGTCGTCGCTGCCCACGAGGATGCGCGCCTTGCGCCGGTGGGCGGAGGTGTAGACGCCGATCACGGACCGTGGATCGAGCGGGTCGGTCGGCTTCGAACCGTCCTTGGTCAGGCTGGTCATCTGGATCTGCATCGCGATGGTGTGGACATTGAGATCCTTGGTCGCATCCACGCCCGGCGCGGCCGCCGTCGGGATGAGGTGCAGGTTCTGGAAGGGGCGCAGGTCGCCCAGGTCGAAGATCGAGCCCAGGTCGACGAAGAAGCCCTCGCGCCGCTGGCCGGCGAAGACCTTGATGCCCCCACCGAGGGTGTGCACGGCCGACTGCGCGAGCGGGCCGTACTTCGGCGTCGAGCGCGGTCCGATGTTGACCGGCGGGCAGGCCAGGGCGGCCCCGATGATCTTCGTCTTGCCGTGCTCGTCGATGCGCGTGATGGTGTAGGTCTGGGTGCGATTCCAGTTCGGGCTGTCGAGGGCCGTGATGGGGCCCGTGTTGTAGAGGAACGTCTTGGCGTTCTTGACATGGTTCTTGAACCGGAACTGGTAGGTGATGTCGGCGTCGCCATCGGCGTCGTTGTCGATGACGATCTCGTATAGGACGTCGTCGCCGAACTCGTAGAAGTTGGGGCCGCCGGCCGGGCCCTCCAGCGGGATGTAGTTGGCGATGATCGTCACGGAGTCGGGATCGTCCGGGCTGACGAATGCGTAGAGGTCGGTGCTGTCGGCGACGGGGTCCTTGGAGATGCCCGGCGCCTCGCGGTGAGACGACATCGGTCAGCCTTCCTGTGCGGCGCGACGGGCGCCCTTGAGCAGCCGGGCAGCCAGCTGCGCGTCCTGGTAGACGACCTCGCGGTCGCCGACCATGAGCGAGACCTCACCGGTCGAGGCATCGCGCAGATGGGCGATGACATCGGTGCCGAGCGGGGTCAGGTCGGGCGCGTCCTCGCTGGGCATGTGGCCGGCGGCGGCCAGGAGCTGGGGGACCGCGGCGGCGGCCCCGAGGCCGCTGACCGCGGCCGCGCCGGCGGCCACCCCGAGGGCGGTGCCGGCGATGAACCTGCGGCGCGAGAGATCAGCCATGGGAAACCCTTTCTCCACGCTGGGGATGGGGG
>JBIOID010000037.1:0-11704 GCA_044449585.1 Candidatus Limnocylindrales bacterium | reverse complement strand
GGGCCCAGGGACGTGTTGAACTCGCCCGTCTTCTGGTTGTAGATACGCGTCCCGACGAGGTCGGCCGGCACCAGGTCGGGCGTGAACTGGATGCGTTTGAATTCGCCTCCCACGGCCTCGGCGAGCGTCTTGATGGCCATCGTCTTGGCCAGGCCGGGGACGCCCTCCACCAGCAGGTGGCCGCGCGCCAGGAGGGCCACCACCATCCGTTCCAGGAGGTGGTCCTGGCCGACGATGACCTTCTTGACCTCGTAGAGCACGCGCTCCATCGCCGCTTGCGGCTCGGTCCCGGTGACGGGCTGATCCATGGGCGCTCGACCTCCGATCAGTACTGGGGCAGGCCGGCGGCACCGCCGGCCACGTTGATGGGCACGGCGAAGCCGATGCCGATGAAGACGTCCTGGCTGGTCGGGTTGACGAGGCCCGTGATGATGCCCACGACCCGTCCGTCACGGTCGAGGAGGGGACCGCCGGAGTTGCCGGGGTTCACCGCGGCATCGACCTGGATGAGGCCCTGCAGCAATGCCCCGCCGTTCGGCAGCTGGAAGGAGCGGTCCAGGCCGGAGACGACGCCGGCGCTCATCGAACCGTAGAGGCCGAAGGGGTTGCCGACCACGTAGGCGTCGCTCCCGACGTGCATCGTGCCGGGGTTGCCGAGGGTCGCCGGCACCAGGTTGGCCGACGGCTGGGTGGCGCGCACGACGGCGATGTCGCTGGTCGGTTCGCGCGTGGTGATCTCGCCCGGCGAGCGTGTCCCGTCGGCGAAGATGAGCTCGATGGCGGCCGCGTCGGCCACCACGTGCAGGCTGGTCAGGATGTCGCCGGCGCTGTCGACGACCACGCCGCTGCCCAGGCTCCCGGCGGGGCCCGCCGGGGCAGCGGAGCCGGAGGCGGTGGGTGTCGCGATCGGTGTGCGGGAAGAGCCGGCCGCCTCGGTCTCGATGAGCACGAGCGAGGGTCGGACCGCGTCGTACGCCAGCTCGGAGAAGGCCGGGCCGGGCGTCTGGGACGCGAGCGCGGTGGCAATGGCCGCATCGACATCGGCGCTCGTGAGCGGTAGCGGACCGGGCGCGACCACGCCCAGCAGGCTGATCGCGATGAGGGTGGCCGCCACGCCCACGGTGAAGAGGATGAGCGGCCGGAGGCGGGCGCGCACTCGGCCGAGGCGGGACGGCCGCGGTCGCTCCGCGCCGGATGGTGCGTCACGCTGGTCAGTCATGGCGTGCTGCGGTCTCCCATCCCGGGACAGGCCAGGGCATCGTCGTTTCCGGCCCTGCTCGGAGCGCCCACGGTGCATTGTCGCCGCGGTTGATGAGGAACGTCTGAGGACCGGGCCTGCTGCGCGACTGCGCCGACCGCTAGCATCGACGCCGATGGCACCCGGAAGCGACCGCCGGCACGAGCGCGCCACGATGGTCGAGCGCCAGCTGCGGCGGCGGGGCATCCGCGACCCGCGCGTGCTCGAGGCCTTCGCGGCGGTGCCGCGCGAGGCCTTCGTCGAGGCCGCCGACGAGGCGTCGGCCTACGAGGATCGCCCCCTGCCGATCGGGGCCGGCCAGACGATCTCGCAGCCGTTCGTGGTCGCGCTGATGATCGAGGCGCTGGCGCTCCGGCCGACCGATCGCGCCCTCGAGGTCGGGGCGGGCTCAGGCTATGCCGCGGCCATCATGTCCCGTCTGGCGGCCGAGGTGTACGCCCTGGAGCGCCACCCGACACTCGCCGCGGCCGCGCGCGAGCATCTGCGGCGGCTCGGCTACGGCAACGTCACGGTGGGTGTCGCCGACGGGCGCCTCGGCCTGCCGGCGGCGGCGCCCTTCGACGCCGTCCTGGTATCAGCCGCCGGATCGTCCGTGCCGGAAGCCCTGCTGACGCAGCTGGCCCCCGCCGGCCGCCTGGTGATGCCCGTCGGCGGACGCTACGAGCTGCGCGTGGAGCGCATCAGCCGGTCAGCCGCCGGGGTCCTCGAACGTGAGGACCTGGGGGGAGTCGTGTTCGTGCCGCTGCTGGCTGACGTCGAGGTGGAGTGATCGGCGACGGATCGCCGCGGATCGTCAGCCGTTCGTGCCCGCCGACGGGCTCGGGGCGCCGGAGGCCTTGGGGTGAGCCGGGCCGAAGGGCCTGACCGTGCCCGGGAACTTGCCGCCGGCGACGCTCAGCGCATGCAGCGAACCGTTGCTGTTCTGCGGACCCTGGGCCACGATGGTCATGCCCAGCGTGATGGCAGCCAGGTCGCTGGTCGTGGCGCCGGCGATGCGGTACACCGTGCCGCTGTCGACGTCGATGACCTGGCTCGTGCCGTCGAAGCGCTTGATGGTGATGGTCGTGGCGGTCTTGGCGGTCACCGTGCCGACGACGCTGGGCACCACGATGGCCAGGCCCGTCACGGTATAGGTCCCGTCACTGTTGCGCTTCTCGCCGAGCCGGACGGCCTGGCCGACCTTAAGATCGCCGAGGGTCATCGTCTTGCCCGCCTCGGTCACCTTGACCGAGCTGTCGACCGTGATCGTGCGCTTCCAGCCATCGGCGGTCTTGAGCACTACGGACGTGCCGTCGATCGAGTCGATGGTCACGCCGCCGAGCCCGGGGCCGCCGAGGCCCTCGAACCCGCCGAAGCCGAATGCGCCGCCGAGGAGCGGGCCGCCGAAGCGCAAGCCGTCGCGGGGCGCGCCGGACGCGTGGGGCGCGCTGCTGGCCAGCGGGGAGGCGCCGACGGCGCTCGTGGCGTCGCTCGAGGGCAGGGTGCCCACGACGACGGCCACGCTGGCCACGATGGCCACGCCCGCGACCAGGGCGATGGCGGCGCGCAGGGCGTTGCCTCGCCCGATGCGGGCGTGGAAGGCCGGCCCGGCGGCGCTGACGGGGGTGACGTCGGTGAGCGGCGCGGAAGCGGTGCCCGGGGCGGCCACGTCGGGCGCGGCGGGCTCCGTCGAGGGCTCGCTCGAAGGCTGCCAGACGATCGGGTCGTTCGGTTCGCTCATGGAAGCCTCTGGTGCCGGGTCAGGGATGGTCAGCTAACAGTACAGCGCGCCCCCGTGAAGGCGTCATGAAGATGGCCCACGTCGCGGTGCGCCGGCGCAACGCCCCGGCGGTTCCCCGACCCCCCACCGCATCACTCGCGGCCGTGCCCGACCTCCTCCGGTTCCTCGTACCACGCCATGTGATCACCGGCCCGCGCCCGCAGCTTCCAGCGGGTCGACTTGGGCGCGGCATCGATGGCGGCCCGCAGGGCCCGTGCCTGCGCGCGGGGGTCGAACCGGGCGGGCCGCCCGAAGTCCAGCTCGCCCGGCGCCAGTTCCTGCTCCACGAACGGCGCCAGCTTGTCGAGGTTGCCCGTGACGGTGCGCCACCAGCCCCAGTCAGTGCTGGTCAGCGCGGTGATGCGGCGCAGGGAGATGGCCAGGCCGCTTCCGTCGTCGTCGGCGATGGGGTATTCGGAGAGCAGTGCCAGCAGGTCCAGCACGTCCTTCCGGTTGATCTTGACCACCTGGAGCTTGGAGAGCAGCAGCTCGGCCGGCGGTAGTGTCGTCTCGGTCACGGGCAACCGATCGGCGAAGCCGAACCGGTGGCACATCTCGAGGTTGTCGACGAGCACGTCGACCGGCCGCTGGTGGAGCACGTCCACGAAGTACAGCTGCTTGTGGCCGTACAGCGCGTTGTACTGCTTGTCGGCCGTGTAGCCGTTGGCCACGAGCAGCTCCGAGAGGGCCTTGCGGTCCTTGCTGCGCGTGGCCAGGTCGAGGTCGCGGCCGGACCGGTCGATGCGGGCCGTCCACTGGGGGCACCGGGCGTGGAAGGCCAGCCCGCCCATCAGGCGCACCTGGAGACCGCGTTCATCGGCCAGCGCGATCAGCCGGCGTGCCTCCGCCAGGGGGTTGTCCAGCGTAGCCGGCGCGCCGCTGGCGGAACCGTCCGAGGAGGGATTCTGGTCCACGGGCGGGCAGTATACTCAGCCGGTTTCCGTGGCGGTCGGCAGTCGGGCGGACTGCGAGTGGGCGAGCGGCGGGATCCTCTTCCGGGCCGCGGCGTCCGTTGCGTGAGGAGGTACGTGCCCATGGCCGGTGTCGGCGGGCGGACCCTGTTCACGCGCCAGTCCTCCGGTCTCGTGCGCGAAGTCAGCGTCGCCAACGCGCTGTTCTTCAATACCGCCGCGTTCATCGGCGGCACCCTCGGTGGGGCCTACAGCATCGCCGTCCTGGCGGGCGTCCCGATCATGGTCGTGGGCGGCCTGACCAATTGGTCGTGGACGGCCTTCATCGTCGGCGCCCTGTGCATCATCCTGGCCCTTATCTTCGCCTCGCTGACCTCGGTCATGCCGCGGTCCGGCGGCGACTACGTCTTCACCAGCCGCATCGTGCCGCGCGTCGGCCCTTTCCTGGGCTGGCTGGAGAGCTGGCTGCTCGCCTTCGCCTCGATCGCCCTCCTCCAGTTCGAGACCGTGCTGACCCTGCGCGGGATCCAGATGGAGGGGCAGATCATCGGCATCGGCACGGGCAACAGCTTCTTCACCGGGGCCAACACCTGGTTCACCGACGGCACGACCGGCGACATCACCGGCCTCCCGGGCATGATCGCCGGACTCGTCGTGCTCGCCGTCGTCGGGCTGGTGGTGCTCCAGCCGACGCGGCGGTTCCACCGGATCGTGACGTACCTGACCGTGATCGGCATCGCCGGCTGGATCGTCATGGCCATCTTCGGCCTGCTGACCTTCAACGCCACCGACTTCGCGACGAACCTGCCCAAGTACGCCAACGGGGTGACCGTCGACCAGCTCAGCGCCGCCGCCGACAAGGCCGGCCTGACCTCCGGCTTCAGCTTCAGCCCGAGCTCCCCCACCTCGTGGCCGCTGATGCTCCTGGCCGGCGCGATGCTGTTCCAGTTCATCGGCTTCCAGTACTCGGCGTACATCTCCGGCGAGGTCCGGGGCAACGTCAAGCGCGGCATCCTGGTCGCCGTCCTGGGCGCCCTGGCGATGGCCGTGCTCATGAACTCGATCTATCCCGACGTGCTGGCCCGCCTGCTGGGCCTCGACGGCCAGACCGGCTGGTCGGCCGCCTTCTGGGGCTACATCACGAACCCGGCCCTGCCGATGGGCCAGCCCAACTACTTCCAGCTGGTCGGGGCGATCACGCAACCCGGCCTGTGGCCTGTCTGGACCGTGGTCGGGGCCGCCTCCACGCTCTTCCCGTTCCTGCTCATGCCCGTGTACGTCATCTTCATCAGCCGCATCTCGCTGGCCTGGAGCCTCGATCGCCAGGTGCCGGAGTGGTTCGGCACCATCTCCGAGCGGCTACGCGCGCCGGCCAACGCCATCGCCGCCACGCTGGTGGTGGCCGCCATCTTCCTGCTCTTCTCGAACTTCGCCATCCTCAAGGCGATCGGCCTGGGAGGGCTGGCCCCGAGCGCGGACCCGGCGCTGGACGGCAAGCTCAACCTGGTCGCCTCGGCCTGGTTCACGATCATCGCCTCGTCGCTCTCGTGGATCATGCCCGGCATCAACGCCCTGATCGCCCGCCTCACGCGACCCGACCTGGTCCGAGATGCCCCATGGGTGCGCTGGCTGCCACTGCTCGGGTTCGTCTGGCTGGCCTTCGCCCTGGTCCTCTACTGGTTCGCCGGCGTCGCGCCGATCATCAACAACCTGGCCTCGGCGGAGAGCCCCTTGAGCTACCTCAACGGGTCCGGCGTCTCGTTCGTCGCGTTCGTGGCGATCATGGGCGTGGTCATCTACCTCGTACAGGCGTGGCGCAACCGACGGGCCGGCATCGAGACCGGGCTGATGTACCAGATGCTGCCGCCCGACTGACCGAACGGCGGCAGGCTCGACGACCGTCATGCTGACCGCGGATCCTCCCCGCTCGCCGCCCGACCTGGTGCTGGTCGGTGGATCGGTGCTCACGCTCGACGGCGCCGGCACCCGCGCGACCGCGGTGGCCGTGGGGGACGGGCGCATCACCGCCGTCGGCGACGCCGCGGCCGTCGAGCGGTTGGGCGGACCGCGGACGCGGCGCATCGACCTGCGGGGCCGCGCCGTGCTGCCTGGCTTCCAGGACGCCCATGTCCATCCCGCGATGGCCGGCGCGGGCCTCCTCCGTTGCCCGCTCCACGATGAGGCGCGGGAGCGTGATCGGTACCTCGAGGTCATCGCGGCCTACGCCGCGAGCCACCCGCAGGCGCCGTGGGTGCTCGGCGACGGCTGGTACATGTCGGCCTTCCCGGGCGGCACGCCGTCACGGGCCGACCTGGACCGCGTCGTGCCCGACCGGCCCGCCTTCTTCGTCAACCGGGACGGTCATGGGGCGTGGGTCAACAGCGCCGCGCTGGCGCTGGCCGGCATCGCCGCGGGCACGCCGGATCCGCCGCACGGGCGCATCGAGCGGGACGGCGCGGGCGAGCCCCAGGGTACCCTCCACGAAGGGGCCATGGAGATGGTGCGAGCCC
Organism: Candidatus Limnocylindrales bacterium; assembly: GCA_044449585.1. Classification (GTDB taxonomy): domain Bacteria; phylum Chloroflexota; class Limnocylindria; order Limnocylindrales; family CSP1-4; genus DASPUH01. The sequence continues at coordinate 5,266 of JBIOID010000037.1, read as the reverse complement.
TGCTCCCGGGCCTGTCCATCGAGGATCGTGCGGAGGGCTTGCTGCTGGCCCAGGCCTACCTGCATCGGATGGGTATCACCGCCTGGCAGGACGCCTGGGTCACGCCCGACGACCAGGCCGCCTACCGCCTGCTGGCCGAGCGCGGGCAGCTGACGGGACGAGCCACGGCCTGCCTGTGGTGGGAGCGGGAGCAGGGCGGGGAGCAGATCGAGGCGCTGGTGGAACGTCGTCGCCAGGGCTCGATCGGTCGCCTGAGCGCGGGGACGGTCAAGATCATGCAGGACGGCGTGGTCGAGAACTTCACGGCCGCCATGCTCGAGCCGTACCTCGGTCCCGACGGCCGGCCGACGGCCAACCGCGGGCTCAGCTTCGTCGACCCCGAGGCGCTCAAGGGCCACGTCACGCGCCTGGATGCGCTGGGCTTCCAGGTGCACTTCCATGCGCTCGGCGACCGGGCCGTGCGCGAGGCGCTCGATGCCGTGCAGGCCGCCCGCCGGGCCAACGGGTGGACCGACACGCGACCGCACCTGGCGCACCTCCAGGTGGTCGATCCGGCCGACCAGGTGCGCTTTCGGGGGCTGGGCGCGACGGCCACCATCCAGCCCTACTGGGCGTGCCACGATCCGCAGATGGACGAGCTGACGCTCCCGTTCATGGCCCCCGACCGGGCCGCCCTGCAGTACCCCTTCCGCTCGTTGCTCGAGGCGGGCGCCAGGCTGGCCGGCGGCAGCGACTGGACGGTCAGCACGCCCGACGTACTGGACGAGGTGGAGGTGGCCGTCTCGCGCATCTCACCGGAGTACCCCGATCGTCCGCCGTTCCTGCCGGAGCAGGCCCTGGCCCTGGTCGATGCCCTCCGCGCCTTCACCCGCGGCAGCGCCTACGTCAACCACCTCGACGACGTCACAGGGACGGTCGAGGCGGGCAAGCTGGCCGACCTGGTGGTGCTCGACCGCGACATCCTCGGGCCGCAGGCCGGTCATCTCGGTGAGGCGCGTGTCCTGCTCACGCTGGTGGAAGGGCAGCCGGTCTTCGAGGATTCCGGGTTGGAGACGCCGTGACCGACCTGGCCTGGCTCGACGCGCTGGGCCAGGCCGACCTGGTGCGCACCGGCGCGATCAGCGCGGTCGAGCTGGTCGAGGCGGCCATCGCACGCATCGAGGCGCGCAACCCCGCGCTGAACGCCGTGGTCACGCCGCTCTTCGACTCGGCCCGCGCGGCGGGCGCGGCGTCCGACGCGGCGCGCCATCGGCGGGGAGCCGGGCGACCGCTGGACGGCGTGCCGTTCCTGCTCAAGGACCTGGGCGCCTCGATCGGCGGCGTGCGCCAGACGAGCGGCTCCCGCGCCTGCGCCGGTCATGTCGCCCCGATGACCAGCGAGCTGGTGCGGCGCCACGAGGCGGCCGGCTTGATCATGCTGGGCAAGACCAACACGCCGGAATTCGGCAACCACTCCACGACCGAGCCCGCACTCTTCGGGCCGACGCGCAACCCGTGGGACCCGACGCGGACAGCCGGCGGGTCGTCGGGCGGTTCCGCGGCGGCCGTCGCCGCCGGCCTGGTGCCGGCGGCCCACGGCAACGACGGGGCCGGCTCGATCCGCATCCCAGCTTCGTGTTGCGGCGTGGTCGGCCTCAAGCCCAGCCGCGGCCGCAACTCCTGGGCGCCGGCGCCCGATCCGCTGAGTGGCGTGGCCGTCGAGCACGTGCTGACCCGCTCGGTGCGCGACAGTGCAGCCCTGCTCGACGCGACAGCCGGGCACGCACCGGGCGATCCGTGGACCGCGCCGCCGCCGGTCCGGCCTTTCCTGGCCGAGGTGGGCGCCGACCCGGGGCGCCTGCGCATCGCCTGGAGCGCCACGCCGCCCCTCGACGTGCCGGTCGATCCAGCCTGCCGCCGTGCGGCGCAGGCGACGGCCGCCCTGCTAGCCGACCTGGGCCATCACGTCGAGGAGGCGCGTCCGGAGTTCGACGGGGAGGTGCTCATCGAGCCGTACGTGCGCATCTGGGCCGCCTCCAACGTGCGAAGCTGGCGCGACGCCACCAGCGAGCTGGGCCGCCAGCTCGAGCCCGATGAGCTTGAGGTGACGACCTGGGAGCTGGTCGAGTACGGTCGGCGCTTCGAGGCGGCCGACCTGGTGGACGCGCTCGATGCGCTGGCCCTGGCTGCCCGGCGGATCGCCCCCTTCTTCGAGCGCTACGCGGCCTGGGTGACGCCCACCCTCGCCCAGGCGCCACTGCCCCTCGGGACGCTCAACGTCTCCTGCGGCGGGGCCGCTGAATGGTGGCGCTTCGACTGCGCCTTCAACCCCTGGAACCCGATCGCCAACATGACCGGCCGGCCGGCCATCTCGTTGCCGCTGGCCTGGTCCGACGATGGGCTGCCCATCGGCACGCTGCTGACCGGTCGCGAGGGCGACGAAGCGACGCTGCTCCGGCTGGCCGGCCAGCTGGAGGCGGCGCGGCCATGGGCGGACCGCCACCCGCCCGGTCTTGGCTGAGCGGCCGATGGCACGGCCGTTCCGCATCTACATGTGCAGCGACCTGCACGCGTCCGAGCGCGCCTGGCGCAAGTTCGTCAACGCCATGCGCGCGAACGTCTACAAGGTCGACGCGGCCCTCATCGCGGGCGACCTCACGGGCAAGGCCCTGGTCGCGGTCGTGCGCGGTGGCGGTGGTGGCGGCGAGGTCTGGACGGCCGACCTGCTTGGTCAGCACCGGGTCGCGCAGGGCGAGGCCCAGCTGGCCGCGCTGGAACGGGCCATCGCCGACGTCGGCTACTACGCGGTCCGCGTGACCGAGGCGGAGCGGGCGGCCATGGACGCCGACCCGGCGCTTGTGAAGCGTGCGTTCCGGGAGCACATCGGGCGACGCATCGACGAGTGGATGGCCCTGGCCGCGGAGCGCCTGGATGGGTCGGGTGTGCCCGTCTACCTGATGCCGGGCAACGACGATGACCTTGAGATCGACCCGTTGCTGGCGCGCTCGACGTACTGCCGCGACGTGAACGAGCAGGTCGTCGAGCTCACTCCGTGGCACCAGCTGGTGAGCATGGGCTGGTCGTCGCCGACGCCCTGGTCGACGCCCCGGGAGATGCCGGAGGAGGCGTTCCTGGACCGGCTGTCCGGGCTCCTGGCCGGGGTCCGCGACCCGCGCCGGACGGTGATCATGACCCATGTCCCGCCCTATGACTCCGGACTCGATACGGCGCCGCTCCTGTCACCCGATCTGCGACCGACCGTCTCCGCCGGTGATCTGCTGCGCGGGCCCGTCGGATCGACCGGCGTGCGCCGTGCCATCGAGACGTTCCGTCCCGTGCTCGGCGTGCACGGCCACATCCACGAGTCGGGAGGGGAGCGACGCATCGGCGACACGCTGTGCCTGAACGCCGGCTCCGAGGCGAACCATGGCGTGCTGCGCGGCTATCTGGTCGACCTGACGGCCGACGGCGTGGCCAAGGCGATGCGCGTCGAGGGGTGACGAGGCGTGGGCTGGGGGCCCGAGGTTTCCGCAGCGCGCTGGACCGCCAGGCCGGGAGCCGACGCCTGGCCGCGGTGAGCCGGCGCGGGCCCCGGGAGTCCCACCCCGTGATGCGCTCTATGACATCAGCGGGCACCCGAGGCGGGCCGCCACATCGGTCCTGGAGACCCTGGCCGCCATGTCGGTCCTCGAGACACCGGCCGCCATGTCGGTCCTCAGGAAGGTGCCCAGATGTCAACCGGGGTAGCGTTGGATCGATCCTGACCCCTCCCGGCGCCGGTCGCCCGGTCGACCCGGACGCGCCCGAGCGTGAGCAGAATCCTGTGGAAGGCACCACCGGGCATCCCGGCCGGATGGCTGCACCTGGAGGTGCTCCAACGCCACTCCCAGTCGCATCTGATCAGGTCCCGACGACCGTGTTGGTCGATCTGGGATCGGGCGGGACGACCTGCCGCCCGGGGAGCCCTTGCGGCAGACGCATGCGCCTGTAGCGGCGACGGACCGCGCCCAGTGATGTCAGCAAGCGCATCAGCCGGCGAGAAGCACCAGGCCCGACCCGCCCGGTGATGGCACCAAGCGCATCAGCCGGCATAGGGCGCCGGAACGCCGCGATCGGCGAGCACACGAGAGTGGCGCCTGGGAGACGGGCGCGCGGGCGCCTGGCCCGGCGGCCATGGACCCGCGTCAGCCGGAGGTCAGCGTGGTGTCGGGCGTGGCCGTCTGGGTGGGATCGACCTTGAAGTAGGGCCGCACGCGCCACCCGAGCAACGAGGCCAGCAGCACCGCGGGGAGCTGCTGGATGCGCGCGTCATAGCGGTAGACCATGTCGTTGTAGAGCTCGCGGCGGTCGGCGATGATGCCCTCCAGCCGGGCGATCTCCGCCTGCAGGGCCATCACGTTCTCGTGGGCGGTCAGGTCCGGGTAGTGCTCGACGACGGCCAGCAACGACTTGACCGCCCCGGTCGTGGCCTCGGACGTGGCGGCCTGCTCGGGGATCGACGCGTCGGGCCGGTAGCCGGCGCGCGCGCGCGTGACCTCCTCGAGGACCGACTGCTCGAAGCCCATCAGGCCGCGCACCGCGATGACCAGGTTGGGCAGCTCGTCGAAGCGCTGCTTCAGGGCGACGTCGATGTTGGCCCATGCCTTGTCGATGCGCTGCGCCAGGTTGACGATGTCGTTGTAGGTGCTGAGCACGATGAAGGCGATACCGAGCACGAGCGCGGCCAGCACGATGGCCAGCGCGAAGCCCCCGATGTTCACGGGCGCACCCCCAGGGCCACGGCCAGCAGCGCCGCGGCGGCGGCCAGGACGAGCAGGCCCAGGACGGCTTGCGCCAGGCCGCGGGTCGGGGTGGTCGTGGCCGCCTCGGGCGTGCCGGCGTAGACGATGAGGGGTGCGCCGGACGCCACGGCGAGCACCAGCTCGTCGTCGGGGATCTCGAAGGTCGCGGCGGCCGCGGCGCTGGCGGCCGGTGCACCGGCCACGACCGGTTCGGGATGGGCGGCCGGGTCGAGCACCGGCGCACGCGTCGGCTGGCCGATGCCAAAGCCAGGTATGGCGGCATTGCCCCATGCCCTGGCTGGATCCGTCTCGAGGTGGCCGATGGTCTGGGCGGCGGCGAGGTCGGCGGCGATCTCCGGGTCGGCCAGCGCCACCGACGGGTCGTCGCGGTCGGCTGTGGCCGGATCGGCCACGTCGTGGTAGGGCAGGGCCGTGCCCACGACGGTGACCGTGTCACCGGGCACGAGGCGCGCCTCCTCGTAGTCCCGCCGCCCGCCGCCCAGGCC
>JBIOID010000036.1:0-11965 GCA_044449585.1 Candidatus Limnocylindrales bacterium | reverse complement strand
CGCCTGGCAGCGGCCGCATTCGGTGCACGTGAAGCCGTCCAGCAGGTCCTTCCAGCCCAGGTCCTGGATGGTCTTGACGCCGAAGCGCGCCGTCTCGGCCTCCAGGTCCATGGCCGGCAACTCGCCACGCGGCTTGAGCTTGCGCAGGCCGGCGTTGAAGATGGCCGTCGCGATGTGCAGGTGCTTGCTGTGCGGCAGGTACAGCAGGAAGTAGCACACGACGGCCAGGTTGGCCCACCACGCGACGGCGAAGACGGCCTGCAGCAGGGCCGGGTCGAGACCGGTCAGGCCGCGGCTCACGACCCACGGCACGATCTCCCATTGCTGGTACGGGTCGCCGTAGCGGGCCAGCCGGAACGCTTCGGCGACGATCTCGGTGATGACCACCGCGGCGATGAGGCCCAGGATCTTCAGGCCGTCGCGGCTCAGGGTGAGGCGCGCCGGCCGCACCACGAGCCGCCGGAGGAGCGCGTAGCCGATGCCCGCCAGCACGCCCAGCGCGAGCAGGCTCTGGGCCAGGACGGTCGCCCGCCAGGGCCAGCCGTCGAGCGGCCAGGCCAGGATCGCCTGCACCAGGCCGAAGGTCACGCGATTGGCCGTGCCCACCGTGAGGACGACGAAGCCCCAGAAGATGGCCGCGTGCATGAGCCCCGGGCCGGGGTCACGGAACATGCGGATCTGCGCGATGGCGTAGATGAACGAGGACCCCAGGCGCCGTTCCGGCTGGTCGGTCACGGCCGATGGCTGGGCGGCCGCGAAGACGCGCAGGTGGCGCGCCATCTGGAGCGCGAAACCGAGGACCGCCAGCACGAAGAAGGCCGGCGCGAAGGGGTAGAGCGGGACCTGGTCGATCACCCGTCGACCCCGTGGCCGGCCGATCCCCTGGCGTGGCGCGACGAGTCGTCGGCCAGCGTCTCCAGGGCATGGGGCAGCAGGTCGAGCACCGCCGCGAGCGACTCCTCTGCACCCGCCGGACTGCCGGGCAGCGCCAGCACGAGGGTGCGGCCCAGCACGCCGCCGAAGGAACGGGAGAGCGACGCGAAGGGCGTGCTGTGCCGACCCTCTGCCCGCATAACCTCGCCGAAGCCCGGGATCTCATAGTCGAGCACGGGCCGCACCGCCTGTGGTGTCGTGTCACGTGGCGTCAGCCCGGTCCCGCCGGTCAGGACGACCAGCTGCTCCGTCGTCGCCACCCGTCGGACGGCCGCCACGATGGCCGTTGCATCGTCGGCCACCACGCCGCGCGTCACGGTGTAGCCGGCCGCGTGAAGGCGCGCCGCCAGCCGCGCCCCACTGCGATCCTCGCGCGTGCCTGCCGTCACGCCGTCGCTGACGGTGAGCACGAAGGCGGCCGGGCCGGCCGGGCCGGGCATACTCAGCCGCTGCGTCGCGGGCCGCGCACCCCACGCGGCGGCCGCGGCCGTTCGGCGGCCTCCGGCCCGACGGGCGCGCGATGCCACTCGCCGCTGCGTCCGCCGCTCTTCTCGGTCACGCGCAGGGCGCGGACCTCCGCGCCCCGATCGACGCCCTTGATCATGTCGTACACGGTGAGCGCCGCCACCGCGGCGCCCGTCAGGGCTTCCATCTCGACGCCCGTCTGGGCGACCGTGGCGGCCGTCACCCGGATGGTCAGCAGCGAGCGGGCCCGGTCGGGCCGGACCTCCACGACCAGGTCGGTGAGCGGGATGGGATGGCACAGCGGGATGAGCTCCGCGGTGCGCTTCGCGCCCATCACGCCGGCCAGCTCGGCCACCGTGAGCACGTCGCCCTTGGCGGCGCCGCCGTCGATGATCAGCGACAGCGTCTCCTGCGCCATCGTGACCTCCGCCTCCGCCACGGCCCGCCGGGCGGTGGCCGGCTTGTCGCTCACGTCGACCATGCGCGGGCGGCCCGCTCGATCGACATGCGTCAGCCGTCGGCGATCGACGCGCTTCGCCGGACCCAGCGCCATCACGATCCCTCCGGGTAGAGCGGCCAGACCTCGATCTCGGCGCCGGCCGGCAGGTCGCGGACCGCCTCGGGCACCACGGCCAGGGCATCCGCCGCGGCCAGGGCCGACAGGACATGCGAGCCCTGGCCGCCGGCCAGCCTCGCCACCTGGTGGCCCGGACGATCCGGGTCGGGATGCAGTGTGACGCGCAGGAAGGCCCGCCGCTCGTCGTGCTTGCTGACCGCTTCCGCGAGCCGCACGCGCCGGACCGGGCGACCCGTCGGGTCACGTTGCCCGCCCAGCCGCCGGAGCACCGGCCGCACGAACAGCTCGAACGTGACGAAGCTGCTGACCGGGTTCCCGGGCAGGCCGAATAGGAGCACCTCCCGCGCGTCGTCCGGGCTCGCGGCCGTGGCCCGGGCGAAGGCCAGCGGCTTCCCCGGCTGGACCGCCACGCGCCAGACCTCCAGCCGACCCCTCGCCGCGAGGGCCACGCGCACCACATCGTGCGCCCCGAGCGAGACGCCCCCGCTGGTGAGCACGACGTCCGATCGGGCGATGGCCGTCTCCAGCGTCCGCGCCACCGTGGCCAGGTCGTCGGTCACGGCCGTGACGCGCTCGGTCGTGGCTCCCGCATCGGCGGCGAGGGCCGCCAGCATCGGCCCGTTGCTGTCGTGGATCTGGCCCGGCCCAAGGGGCCGGCCGGGCGCCACCAACTCATCACCGGTCGAGATGACCGTCACACGGGGCCGCCGGAACACCACGACGTCCCGGTGGCCGGCGGCGATGAGTACCCCCACCGTGGCGGGATGGACGACCTGGCCGACGTCGGCCAGCGCCTGGCCGGCGGTGATGTCGCTGCCCGCCGCTCGGATATGGTCGCCCGACCGCACGGCGGCCCGGATGCCGACGCGCGTCGGCAGCTCGGCCACGCCCCAGGCGGCGTCGGTCTGCTCGACCGGCACGATCGCATCGGCCCCCTCCGGCACCATGGCCCCGGTGAGGATGCGCATGGTCGAGCCGGCCGAGACCCGGCCCGGCGGCGCGTGACCGGCGGAGACCTCGCCCACCACCAGCAGCTCGACGGGCCGCGCGGCGCTCGCCACGGCCACATCGGCCGTGCGCACGGCGAAGCCATCCATCGCGGAGTTGGCCCACGGCGGCATCGTCACGCGTGCCACGACCGGGGCGGCCACCACCCGCCCGACGGCGGCCTCCACATCCACCGCCTCGACGCCCAGCGGCTCCAGCGCGGCGAGCATCCGATCGCGGGCCGCTTCCAGCGGCAGCAGCGGCGCGTCGATGCTCACGATCGTGCCTTCGCGTCCGCCCCCAGCGCCTTGCTTCGCAGGCGCAGCGTGGAAAAGACGCTGTCGCGCGTCACGAGGCCCACCAGGCGATGCGAATCGGCCGGGTCCACCACGGGCAGGCCCTCGACATGCGCCTCATCGAAGCGCAGGACGGCATCCCACAGCGAGTCGCGCTCGGTGACGGTGACCAGCCCCTCGAGACGCTTCATCACATCGGCGACGCGCGTCGTGGTCCACCGGGAGCGCGGCACCCGGCGGATGGCCGCGAGGTCCACGGCGCCCGCCAGGTCGCCCTCCAGGATGACCGGGTAGAAGCGGCTGCCGCCGGCCAGCGCCGTCTGCTGGGCGACGGTGTCGAGCGTCAGGTTCTGCGTGATGATCGGGTAGTCGTGCAGCATCACGTCGCCGACGCTCAGCCCTTCCACCAGCCGCTCGACGGCGACCCGCCGGTAGCCGCCCGCCGCGGCCTGGCCCAGGAACCAGCCGATGAGCACGATCCACAGCCCGATCAGCACATCGTCGAAGCCGGCCACGACGATCCCTGCACCGACCAGCGACCAGCCCATCGCCCGACCGACCATCGAGGCCGCGCGCGTGGCCCGCACGAAGTCACCGGTCACGGCCCAGGCGATGCCGCGCAGGAACCGCCCACCATCGAGCGGGAAGGCGGGCAGGATGTTGATGGCGGCCAGGAAGAGGTTGCTGGCCCCGACCCAGAAGGCCAGCGTCGCGATGGCCACCAGCAGGTCGCCCGTGTCGGACTCGATCACCAGCCACGGGGCCAGGCAGGCCACGCCCACCAGGATGTTGAACAGCGGTCCGGCAGCGGCGATGAGCATCTCCGCCCGCGGGTTGGGCGCCTCCCGTTCGAGGCGCGCCGCGCCGCCGAAGACGAACAGCAGGATCTCCTCGACCGGCACGCCCACTCGCCGTGCGACGACCGCATGGGCCAGCTCATGGCCCAGTACGGACGCGAAGAAGAGGGCCGCCACGATCGCGGCCAGGGCCACGCGCAGGACCGCCGGCAGCTCGGCCTCCGTACCCGGTGCACCGATGACCGCCAGCTGGACCGTGACGAGCAGGAAGATCAGGATCCAGCTGGGGTGGAGCCGGATCTCGATGCCCAGCACCCGCCCGACGCTGATCGGGCCCGGCCTCACGTGGCCACCTCCACGGCGGGCGCTGCGGCCAGGCGGCGGCTGTGTCGCCGCGCCAGCCACCAGACGCCCGCTCCGATGGCCACCGACGCGCCCACCAGCACCCCCGCCGTCAGCTCCCAGAAGGGCGTCGGATACAGCTGCACGAGGTGCTCGGTGGCCGGATCGAACGACCAGTCACCACCCGGGAAGAAGATCTCGTGGAACAGCGTGAAGGCCTGGTCGAAGGCGACCGCGGCGAACACGCCGACCACCACCAGGACGACCGCGAGGCCCGCCGCCCCGCGGCTCACGGCCTGCCAGAACCAGGCCTCCCCGCGCACCGTCAGCAGGCCCGTCACGAGCACCACCAGCCCGACCGCGGCCAGGCCCAGGAAGCCGAAGAGCACCACGTGCACGGCCTGCAGGTGCTGCACCTCGGCCGCATCGTAGAACGGCTGGACGGTGCCGCCGGGCGTCCACGAGAAGGCAAAGGTCCCGGGTCCCAGGTAGAGCTCGCGGATGGTCAGGTCCGACAGCTGCCGGGCGGTGGCCGTCGAGGTGCCCAGGTAGGCCGCCGAGTCTGCCTGCGCCAGCGCCGGATGCATGTACAGGGCGGTCGTCAGCACGAGCAGGACGAGGGCCAGGATGACCAGCGCCGTCGCGACGGCGACCACGCCATAGGCCACGGTACGGATGCGCGGCGGATGGGCGGCGGCCTGGCTCACCCCGCTATCGTCGCACGCGCGGTCGCGTCACTCCTCGAGCAGCGTCTGGGCCTGCTCCCACCAGCCCTCGAGCTGCAGGTCGGAGGGCGACTCCACCTGCAGGATGTGGGCCGCTTTCGCGATGCGCGTGTGGAAGGTGTCGAGGTCCATCGCCACCAGGTCCTGGAGGCCGACGATGCCGGCCTGGTACAGCAGCTCCTTCTGGGCCGCTCCGAAGCTGGCCAGGTTCAGCAGGAGCGCCTCGTCCCGCCACTCGTTGACATCGTTGGTGGTGGCCTGGATCTGGTCGGCCAGGTATTGCCGCCGCGTCGGTGTCTCCGACACCTCCAGCAGCAGACCCGTGGTGAAGATGCCCTGCCGCAACAGCTTGTCGATGTAGTAGATCGGCGGGCGCTGGAGCTGGTCGATGGGCGGCACCGGTCAATCCTAGCGAACCCGTGGCGCCGCCACCGCGTCCCCCTGGACCGCTACGCTCCCCGCATGGCCACGACCCGACCGACCGTCATGCTCCAGCCCATGACCGCCGACGAATGGGAGGTCTGGGGCGTCGGGAGCATCGCCGCCTTCGCGGCGGACATGGTCCGCCTGCGACGGTGGCCGGCGGCTGAAGCGGAAGCCCGCGCCACCGCCCAGTTCAAGCAGATCCTGCCGGCCGGCCGCGAGACCCCTGGCCACGAGTTCCGCTCGATCGTGGCTGAAGCCGGCGAGACGGTGGGCTACCTGTGGTTCGGGCCCCACGACGGCGGGGGGCCAAGCGCCGCCTTCATCTGGGACCTCGTCATCGACGCCGCCTTCCGCGGTCGCGGCTACGGCCGCGCGGCTCTGCTGGCGCTCGAGCCGGTGGCGCGCGAACTCGGCTACGACGCGATCCGCCTCCACGTCTTCGGCGACAACGAGGTCGCACGACTGCTGTACCGCTCCTCGGGCTACCTCGAGACCGATGTGTCGATGCTCAAGCGCCTCGGCTGAAGCCCGCCACCATCACGGCCGCCTGCCCCGGGCGGGGCCGATCAGCCTACCAGTGGCCGATGTGGTGCTCCTCGGTGAACCAGTCGCCGATCTGGCGGTGCTCCGGGTGACGATGCCAGTACATCCGCAGCGCGACGAGGCCGACCAGCCACAGGACCCCCGGTCCCACCAGGATGATCAGGCCGATCAGGGTCAGACCGGCCGACAGGCAGAGGGCCACGACGACCAGCCAGACCACCGTGAGAAGGAGACTCAGGCCGACGGTGATCCGCGACATCCCGGGCTACGGTACACCTGCGGTCATCAGGTGAAGGCGTTCACCGCACGGGCCAGGACGAGGCCCACGATCACGAACGAGATCAGGGCCTGCGACGCCATGGCCACCTTGGCCCAGTGCGCCATGGGCATCGTGTCGGTCGGGCTGAACGCGTTGGCGGTGGTGAAACCGACGTACAGGTAGTCCAGGAACTGGGGCCGCCAACCCGGCGGCGCCAGCTCCGGGTTGAGCTGCTGGGGGAAGGCCAGGTCGGGATAGCGCGGCAGGGCATGAGCACGCACGGCCGGCCCGCCGCCGTCGAACTCCCAATACAGGAACGCGAAAGCGACGTTGTTGCTGAGCCAGATCTTCGCGCCGGCGAGCAGCACCTGGTCGGCCTGGCTGGTCACCGCCGAACCCGTCACCAGGTTGTACATGAACAGGGCCGTCGGGGCGAGGGTGCTCGTGAGGATCACCACCACGAGCAGGATGGAGGTGCGCCGCTGCCAGGGCCCCGTGCGGTCGATGCGGCCGGGATCGCCCACGATGAGCGCCGCCAACAGCACGCCCTCCACTACGGCGAGCAGCCAGCCGGGCAAGAGGGAGAAGGCTCCGGGCGAGACGAGCGCGAAGCCCATGAGCGCGAATACGGCAAGCGCCATCGGCCAGCGCGACTCGCCGATCACCGCGTCGGCGGAAGTCGGCTGGGTCGGGGGCGGGGCATCCTGGGGAGCCATCGCGGTCTCCTCGTCCTTGTGCCGAGCCGGTCTCGTGCCGATCCCACCCCGCCAACGAGGAAGGATGCTCATGGACGACACGAGGCCATGCGGAGTATGCGGCTCCCGCAACCGTCCGGGCACGGCGAACTGCTAGAGAGGCGGCGCTGGCCGACCTCCCGGCATGCTCCCGACCGCCTACCCGTGCATTCGGCGGGTCAGCCGCGCGGCCACCCGTTGGATCAGGCCCGGAGGCTGCGGATCCGGGACCCGCTCGGAGTCCTGCGGCTCGGCCGGCCTGTCGTGATACTCGTCACTGAGCGTGCGACTGGGCACCGCGACCATCCCGAACGGGTCGGGTGACAGGAACGCCCCCGCGTTCCGCTCTGGCCGCCCCGACTTGGCCGGACTCATGCCCTGGACGGTGGGCCCGTGGCACGCGAACGTCAAGAGCCGATGGTCACGGAGTCCGGCGGCTCATCGGCCGCTCATCAGAGCGTGGCGCGTGCCCAGGCGCCCCGGACGTCCTGAGCCGAGCGGGCGACCCTTCGCTGCGGCTCTAGTGGGTGCGCGGGAGGTCCGGCATGTGGGTCGGTCGGCGCATCGGGCGCCTCACGCACCGACGAAGATGGAACCATCGCGGCTCGTGCGAGAGTCATAGGGGTAGACGCGGCGCGTAGCCGGCGCAGATATGGCAGGCGGGATGCGGCAGGACCTCGTTCTTCGGGCACAGGCGGGCGATCACGACGCCTTCACGACGCTGGTCGCGAGTTCGCTCGATCGGCTCTACGGCGGCGCTCGACTCATCCTGCGCGACGACGGCCAGGCGCAGGACGCGGTCCAGGACGCCATGCTGCGGGCCTGGAGAGGCCTGAAGGGCCTGCGTCAACCGGCGCGCTTCGACGCCTGGCTGTACCGCCTGGTGGTCCACGCCTGCTACCGGATCGCTCGACGAGAAGGCGCCCGCCGCATCGTCGAAGTACGCCTTTCGCCGTTCGACGACCCGTCCGTCCCCGATGGACAGCACTCCTTCCTGCTGCGCGACCAGCTCGAGCGAGGCTTTCGGCGGCTCTCGCCGGAACAACGAGCGGTCTTGGTCCTGCGCTTCTACCTCGACCTCAGCGACGCCGACGCGGCCGAGGTCCTGGGCATCCCTGCGGGGACGCTGAAGTCCAGACTGAATCGGGCGACCCACGCGATGCGCGCTGCTCTCGCGGCGGAGGAGCGCACGCCGGTGCAAGCAGAGGGACCCCAGGCATGACCACGCAAGACGACTTCGAACTAACCCTCCGCGAGTGGTTCCATCGCGGCACGGCATCGGCACCGGCGAGTCTCCGCGACGCCGTCGAGGCGACGGGCGCCCGCCGTCGGCAGGATCCCGCATGGCTCGTCACTCTGCGCGGCGAGGCCTGGCGTGGCCCACACGGGGCCACGATGTGGCGACCGGCCGGCCGACCCGCCTGGTTGCTCGCCCTTCTGGCGCTCCTTGTGGCAACTCTGATCGGGGGCGTATTGCTCACTGGGGGCCACCCCCGGCTGCCCTCCAGTATCGTCGGGCCGACCATCGAGCCGAGCCCGACGCCATCACCCGCGCCGACGGTATGGCCGAGCCCCCCGCCCACCGCAGCACTCACGCCATCGCCACGCCTGACCAGCACTTTCGCCGTCCCATTGTCGTTCACGTTGGCCCTACATTGGGATGTGCTGCAAGACTCAGCGACCGAGGTCCAGCTCGGCTACGACGATGGGGGACCCGGCTGGGCGTACGTTGTGATTATCGGCGTCCCGTACGGGTACGGGTCGGCCGCGGCGCTGCTCCAGTCGTTCAAAACCATACGTTACCCCGGCAGCGGAGCCCCGGTCTCCAACCACTGCCCGCAGATGGCCAGCCCGTCACGGTCCGTGCTGGTCGGCTTGTCCGGCTTCGCCTTCGACTGCGCAGACGCGATTACCGACTACGTCCCGATCTACCCGAGGACCCGGCGAGGCACCATCGAAGGGGTCCCGGCTTCCCTCGCCACGTCGGGCGATTGGTTCGCGCTCTCGAAATCTGGCGCTCCCACCTGGTTGTTCGTCACCGAGGTCGGCGGCAGGGCGGTCGTCATCAGCATCGCTGACGGAGGACCAAACAGGCCTGGTCAGCCGGTTCCCGATTCGTCCGAGCGGCATGCGATCTATGCGCTGGATCTGCGGTTCGGGCCGTGAGGTTAGAGCACTGAACGGGTCGTCCCGCGGATAACGCTACAGGCGCCGCGAGGACCGCCCTCGGCGAACCGGCCGCCGGCGGATGGCGCATGCTCGGGGCGGAGGCCGTCGCTCAGTAGCGAACTGGGTCCAAAGGCCCTGGGGGGCGACGCGCTCCGCGGCCCGTCCACGCTCAGCCACGGCCGTTTCAACCCTTGGCGTCACCCCAGATGGTGTAGTGCCAGCCCTTGTCGGCCTCGCCGCTGAGCTCGACCATGACGTGCTTGATCTGCGTGTAGTCATCGAACGAATACGACGACAGGTCCTTGCCGAAACCTGACTGCTTGAAGCCACCATGCGGCATCTCGCTGGCGATGGGCAGGTGGTCGTTGATCCACACCGCCCCGAAGGCGAGGGTCTGGGCCGCCTTCATGGCCTTGAAGATGTCGCGCGTCCAGACCGAGCTGGCCAGGCCGTAGCGGATGTCGTTGGCCTTGGCCAGGACCTCATCCTCGGTGTCGAAGGGCAACACCGTGAGCACGGGCCCGAAGATCTCCTGCTGCACGATCTCGCTGTCCTGGGCGCAATCGATGATGACGGTCGGCTGGAAGTAGGCGCCGGAGAGGCCGGCCACCTGGGCGCGTTGGCCGCCCACCAGGACGTGCGCCCCATCGCGCTTGGCGCGCTCCACGAACCCTTCCACGCGGCGCACCTGGCCCTCGCTGATGAGCGAGCCCATGTCCGTGCTCTCGCTGGCCGGATCGCCGACGCGGACCGTCTCCACGTAACCCTTGAGGCGCACCAGGAACTCGTCGTAGATCGGGCGCTGGACGTAGATACGCGTGGCCGCCGTGCAGTCCTGCCCCGCGTTGACGAAACCCCCGGCCACTGCGCCGCGGGCGGCCGCGTCCAGATCGGCATCGGCATAGACGATGAAGGGCGCCTTGCCACCCAGCTCCAGGTGCACCCGCTTCAGGTTGCCGCTGGCCAGGGCCATGATCTTGCGGCCCGTCTCCGAGTCACCGGTCAGGCTGACCAGGTCGATGCCGGGATGGCCGGCGATGCCGGCGCCGACCACATCGCCCGGACCGGTCACCACGTTGAAGACGCCGTCGGGGATGCCCGCTTCGTGGGCCAGCTCGGCCAGCTTGAGGGTCGTCAGGGGGGTCACCGAGGCCGGTTTGAGGACGACCGAGTTGCCGGCCGCGAGCGCCGGGCCGATCTTCCAGATGGCCATCATCAGCGGGTAGTTCCAGGGCGTCACCTGGCCCACGACGCCCAACGGTTCCCGCCGGATCATCGAGGTGTGGCCGCCGCTGTACTCGGCCGACGCCCTGCCGTCCAGGTGCCGGATGGCCGTGGCGAAGAAACGCATGTTGTCGGCCGCGAAGGGCATGTCCGAGTCGCGCCGCAACTTGATGGCCGTGCCCGTCTGGGCCGACTCGAGCGCCGCCAGTTCCGGCGTGTGCTCGTCGATCAGGTCGGCCAGCCTGTTGAGGATGGCCACCCGCTCGGCGCCCATCTTGCCCCGCCAGCGACCGTCGTCGAAGGCCCGGCGCGCGGCCGCCACGGCCAGGTCCACGTCGGCCAGGGTGCCCGCGGGCACACGCCCGACGAGTTCGCCCGTGGCCGGGCTGCGCACGTCGATCCAGCCTCCACCGGAGGCCTCCACCCACTGCCCGTCGATGAACATCTTGAGCTCGGTCACGGTCTGGATGGCCATCGGTCCTTCACGCTCCTGGGCTGGGCAACCTGTCGCCTGATGGCGCGAGTGTACCGCCGCGGCAGAGACGGCTCAGCCGGCGAGCGAGGCCTCCACGCTGAGGGCCACGTTGCCCTTGAGCGCCTGGGAGATGGGGCAGTTGTCCTTGGCGTCGGCCGCCAGCGCCTGGAACTGCCCGGCGTCCAGGCCCGGCACCTGGCCCTCCACCTTGAGGGCGCTCGAGGCCACGAACCAGCCCGCCTCGCCCTTATCGAAGGTGACCGTGGCGCGCACCGACAGCTTGGTCGCCGGGTGACCAGCCTTGGCCAGGCGGGATGACAGGGCCATCGAGAAGCAGCTGGCGTGCGCCGCCGCGAGCAGCTCCTCCGGGCTGGTCTGGCCGTCCGATGATTCGGTGCGGGCGCGCCATGTGACGGGCATCCGGCTGAACGCGCCGCTGCCCACGTAGTCGATGGTGCCGGAACCCGAGAGCAGGTCGCCCTGCCAGGTGGCATCGGCCGTGCGCGTCTGGGACATGACATCCTCCACTCGATCGGGTCCCCGTTGCCCGCATCGTGGCACAGCCGACCCTGTTCGTCAGCGGCGCGGGCGGATCGAGGGACCGTCACCTCAGGGAAACGACGCCCTTGCCTGGGAGGTACGTAGCCGACCGGCCAGGGCCTCTCGGCCCCCGCTCGGTCGCGATCCGCCGCCCCGAGCGATGATGGACGGGTGGATCAGCCTGACCCAGTCGCCGCGACCCACGCGACCACACGTCGGAGCGTTGGCCCACGGGACGAGCTCCTCCTCATACCGATCGCCATCGTCATGGGGCTCGGCGTGGCCTGGATGGACTCCCGACCGGGCTTCGATGCCACTGGACTGACCGTCTGGTTGCTGCTGACGGGGACCCTCGCGGTGACGGCCGCATCGGGTCGGCGACCCTGGCTGTGGACCCTGCTGGTCGGGGTCTGGACGCCGCTCGTCGAGATCGCCGGGCCGGGCGGCCTGGCGTCCCTAGCCGCCCTTGTCGT